>NZ_JASHIT010000033.1:0-65510 GCF_030733595.1 Halomonas sp. MMSF_3323
GCGCCGCGATCATGAACGGGGGGCGTAGAAACGGAAGTCGGCAAAGTCGGCGTGCTGGTCACTGGGGGTGCGCCAGTCCTCACCGTGGCCACCGAAGAAGGTCGAGAACATCAGGCCATCGATGTGCACGTCGTCGTCGGTACGGTAGGTGAGATTGGTCTGCTCGAGCACCGGCCGACCATCGACCCACACCCGGGCAATGCCGTTGGCCTTGCCGGGGTCGTTGAGGATGATCTCCTGCTCCAGGGTGACCCACTGACCGGTGGGAAAGGTGAAGCGGCCTCGGGCCACCGAGTCGCCGTAGTCGCCCTCGCCGCCGACCACGTATTCGTAAAGTTCACCCTGGCCGTCTTCGCGCCACATGTAGCGCATGGAGAAGCCGTTCTCGCCGGTGACGTCGTCACCGCCGCTGGGCGCTTCGCCGCCGTAGAGCCCCGGCAGCTTGCCGCCCTTGACGAAGTTGAACCCGCTCTCGAAGCGAACCCGGTAGCTCAGGCAGGCGTGATCGCGCCCTTCGAGCGCGGAAGGCTCGGTGTAGAAGCCGGCGCCTCCGGTGTCGGTGTCGCCAGGCGAGGAGGTGTCCTCGGGATAGAGGACCCTGAGCGCCGGTGTCGCCGAATGACCCGACAACAGCTCGACGTTCTCCTCGGTGCCCCAGGTACGGGTGGTGTCGAAGCCTTCGCGGATGGCGTCGTGGGCGCTTTTCTCACCCAGCGCAGGGGCGGGTGAGGCGACCAGCGGATGGCGCGCCGAGCAGGCGGCGACCTGGGGGACGCCGGGGCCCTGCTGATCGGCTTCGCTGTCATTGGCGCCGTTGTCCGCCAGGGCGGGTTGGGTAGCGCAGATGGCCAGTAGGGTGGCGGACAGGCGCGTCGTCAGTGTCGACATGGCGTTCGTACTCCTGTTGGCTCACGACCACCGCGGTGGTCGTGGCAAGTGGAACGGATACGTGTAAAGAAAGAGCGTGGCTCAGCCGGCGGTGTCGGCGGCGTCGTTGTCACCAATGCCCGAGAACAGCTGGCTGGCCTGCTGGACCACCCGGCGGCCGCTCTGCCAGATCCACTCGGCGGTGGCGCCCAGCAGGGCCTGTTCGGTAAAGCGCACGTCCACCGGAGTACCGACGCTTTCCACCGGCAGCGGCTTTTCCGGTACCAGCAGCACGCTGGCGACGTTCTGCTGTTGGCGTACCCAGCTCGGGAAGCCGGCGCGCGGCTGGCGCTCGATGTCCAGCGCCACGCTGCGCACCCGAGCGCTGATCGGGCCGGAGGCGTTGGGCAGCGACAGATAGGCGAGTTGATCGGGCTCGATGCGATCGATGTCGTCCATATGCACCAGCGCCTCGACCATGACCTCGTCGTCGCCGGTACGCATCAGCGTCATGATCTTTTCGCTTTCGTTGATATAGGTGCCGTCGGAGCTCGACAGCGCCCACGCCACCAGGCAGTCGCAGGGGCTGTAGATCTCGTTCTGGGACTGGCGCGCCTGCAGCGCGGTGACCCTGGACGCCTGGAAGTCTCGGGCGGTCTCGAACTGATCGATGCGTGCACGAGCGATGTCCGGGGACACCGTCTCGAAGCTCACGGCGTCACCGTTGCCGGGCTCGGCGGAGTTGGCCAGGCTGACCTGTCCGCCATTGGCGCCGTCGAGGTTTTCCTGAAGGTTCTCGATCAGTTGGCTGTTGTAGCGCTGGGCGGCCTCGGCCAGGATCAGGTCGGACTCCAGATCGACGTCCTTGACCCGGGTGAGCTGCTCGTCCCGTGTGACACGGTCACCTGCCTTGAGTTCGTGCGCCATCAGGATGCCGGGGCTCGGTGCACGAATGTCGATGCGTGGCGCGGTGACGGCGGCGAAGTTGGGCTCGATCAGCATGAAGTTGCGATAGGCGGTGGCCGCGGCCACCACCGCGAGCACCGCGAAGCCGATGAACAGCGCCACGTAGCGGCCCATGGGCCTCGGCGGACGAGCCGCCGCCTGGGGCGTGCTGCCGGTGCCGCGACGCTTGCGTGGGGTCTGGGCATCCTCGCCCTGGACCATCTGCTCGACGTCCAGCGGTCGGCCGGCCAGGTGGGCGCGGACCACGCGGCGCAGCAGCTCAAGGTGGGAGGGGGAGATGTCGGTGATCTCGAAGCCGGCGTGGTGTGCGCCACCGCGACCTTCCAGCGCCAGGCTATGGCGGCACTGGGCGCTCACGGGCACCAGCAGCTCGCCGCTGGCGGTGGTGATGGCGATGCTGCCGCGCACCCTGGCGTCCTGGCGCATCGGGCGCGGGCTCTCGATGGCGAAGCCGCCCTGGGACAGGTCCAGCCCGCGGAAGCGGTTGCCGTCATCGAAGCGCACCTCGAAGGTCGGCGAAACGCGGATGTAGCGGCGTTCATCGCGGCGCTCATGGGCCAGTCCCGAGCCTGCCGGTGCCTCTTCTTGGCGCGGCTGAGAGCGCGCATCGCCCAGATGAGGTTCGGCGCGCGGCGCGGGGTCCGGCTGACGAGCAGGCTCGTGGCGGGGTGTTGAGGTGTCCTTGTCGTCGAAGTAATCGCTCATATCGGTGTCCTGAAGTCAGTATTCGCTGAGCCGTGGCGGTGTCTGGCCGTACATGCGGCTCAGCGACAAAGTGTGGCCGTGTCGTCGTTGTCAGCCGTGGCGTGGCTATCAGCCGTGGCGTGGCTGCACCTGGATGCGCAGGTCACTCAGCGACAGCCTGGTGTCGTGAAGATCAAGCGAGCAGCGCTGCTGGTCGGTGCAGCTCAACAGATCGCCTGGGGCTGGAGTGGTGCCCTGGGCGTCCTTGAGGCGATCGATCAAGGTCGGCGGAACCTCTAGCGTGGTGCCCTGGGGGCTGCCGCTGAGATTGGTGGCCTCGCCGATGCTGCTTGCGCCCAGGCGTTCGATCAGCCGATCGCTGATCCGCAGCTCGCCGGCAGGCAGGCGCAGCTCGCCCGAGCCATCCTCGATGCGGCTGGCCAGCCAGCGACTGGCGTCAGGCAGCGCGGCACTGTCGCTGGGCACCGGGCCTGCCCGTTCGAGGATCTTCAGCGAGGTAGCGTCAGGTACCTTCAGTACGCCGGTGGCCAGGGTCAGCACGAACAACATCAGGCACACATGAAAGCCATGCAGCAGATGCCCCATGCGACGCTGGCGGCGTACCGCCTTTTCGTCACCAGGCTCACCGGCAGAAATGCCCTGGCGTGACCACTTCTGACGGTTGAAGCGAAAGCTCACGTAGGTCTTGAGCAGGGCGCCGTAGACCTGGTTGTAGTAGATCAGCGGGATCCACAGAAGGCTGAAGCGACCACGCTGCCAGGCCAGGATCGAGGTGGAGATCCCGCGGGTGAACAGGATCCACAGGGCATAGGCGAAGATGAACGACGGCCGCACGAACAGCGTCACCAGGATCGCCACGATGGGGCCGATCAGGGTCGTCCACATGGACAGCCGCTGGTCGATCAGGCTCCACCAGGTGAACAGCCCCATCGGCCTCGGCCCCAGGGCAATGGCGCGACCGCTGGTGCGCAGCATGTTGCCGTACCAGCGACGCATCAGGTCGGTGGTCGAGGCGAAGAAGCGCTTGCGGTCCGGCAGCTCCTCGAATCCCGAGACGTAGACGTCCGGCAGGTAGAGCATCTTCCAGCCGTTCTTGAGCAACCAGTACCAGGTCGATTTGTCGTCCCCGGACAGGAACTTGAAGTTGCCGAAGCGCCAATGCTCGACGTGGTCGTTCTCGACCATGTCGATAAAGTCCGGGTGGGTCGCCAGGTCGGCGCGGAAGGCGCTGTAGCGGCCGGTCAGGACCAGCAGCCGCTCGGACACCGACATCGAGCTCATCACCAGATGACGCTGGGCGTAACGCAGGTCGTACCACTCCTTGGTGGCATCGTTGCCGGTGACGATGGCGCTGTTGTTGGTGGTCAGGGCGCCGAGATCATCGCGCAGGGCGAAGAACGACAGCGAGCGCTCCAGGGTTCCGGGCTCGAGCAGGATATCCCCGTCCATGGACACCAGCAGGGCGTCGGGGGCCGGGGCCCGGCGCGAGATCGCACGCAGCACCTCGGCCATGGCCGAACGCTTGCCGTCGCCCTTCTGGAACATGTAGCGGACCTCGATATGCGACGGCCAGCGGTGTTCCTGCAGCACGTGGGAGATGATGTCCACGTCGGTCTGGTCCGAGACCGAGGCAAAAATGGTGGTCGGCACGCCATAGTGCCGGGTCTCCTCGATCAGTGCGTCGTAGACCCGAAAACAGACGTCGGGGTCGATGCGAAAGGAGGTGCACAGCACGTAGAGCTCTGACGGCTTGCCGGACTCACCCAGGGCGTCGGCCTCGGCCCGCATCTGTGGAAAGACGCGGCGGTTGTACCACACCGATCGCAGCGCCTGGACGAACCACCATGAATAGCGCCACGCTCCGACCGCGCCAATGGCGAAGAAGAAGCTCTTCGACGCCGGCGAGAACACCTCGGAGGGCAACTCGCTGACCAGCACGATCAGCAGCGACAGCAGCAGCGCCAGGGTGGTCAGCTCCGTGGCCTTGCTGGCCACGGAGGTGTGCTTGGGTAGCGATGACATGGTGGCGTCCTTACACCCGGGGGTGTTGCAGGGAGGCGCCGCGACCCATGGCGTAGTATTCGAGACCCGCCGCTTCGACGTCCTCGGGTGAGAAGAGGTTGCGTCCATCGATCACCAGCGGGTGATTGAGGGTGCGCGCGATCTTGTCGAAGTCGACGGTGCGGAAGGCCTTCCACTCGGTGCAGATGACCAGGGCGTCCGCGCCTTCCAGGGCAGCGTCACGCTGCTTGGAGAGACACAGGTCCGAGCGCTCGCCGTAGATGCGATGGCACTCGGCGGCGGCCTCGGGGTCGTAGGCCTGGACCCGGGCGCCGGCTTGCCACAGCTGTTCCATCAGTACCCGGCTCGGCGCCTCGCGCATGTCGTCGGTGTTGGGCTTGAAGGCGAGCCCCCACAGGGCGATGGTGCGGCCCTTGAGGTTGCCGTGAAGCGCCAGTTCCAGCTTGTCGAACAGCCGCGTCTTCTGGGCGTCGTTGACCGTTTCCACCGCCTGCAGCATGCGGGCGGGGGCGCCGACCTCGCTGGCGGTGCGAGCCAGTGCCTTGACGTCCTTGGGGAAGCAGGAGCCGCCGTAGCCACAGCCGGGATAGATGAAGTGGTAGCCGATACGCGGGTCGCTGCCGATGCCGTGGCGGACCTGCTCGACGTCCGCACCCAGATGCTCGGCCAGGTTGGCGATTTCGTTGATGAAGCTGATCTTGGTGGCGAGCATGGCGTTGGCGGCGTACTTGGTCAGTTCGGCGCTGCGCACGTCCATGAACATCAGCTTGTCGCGCTGGCGGCTGTAGGGGGCATAGCACTCGCGCATCAGCTTGCGGACCTTGTCGCTGTCGGTACCGATGACGATCCGCGCCCCCCGCGAGAAGTCCTCGATTGCCGCGCCTTCCTTGAGGAATTCCGGGTTGGAGCAGACGTCGAAGTCGACCTCGGCCTGGCGTCCCTCCAGGGTATCGGCCACCGCCTGATGAACCTTGTCGGCGGTCCCCACCGGGACGGTGGACTTGTTGATGATGACGCGATATCCGTACATGTGCTGGCCGATGGTACGGGCCACGCCAAGCACGTGGGTCAGGTCGGCGCTGCCGTCCTCGTCAGGGGGCGTTCCCACCGCGATGAACTGCAACAGGCCATGGGCCACCCCTTCCTCCGGGCTATCGGAGAAGGTCAGGCGCTCGTCTTCCATATTGTGGCGGATCAGGTCCTCGAGGCCTGGCTCAAAGATCGGTACCTCACCGCGCTTGAGGCGGGCGACCTTGACCTGATCGACGTCCACACACATCACGTCGTGTCCCACATCGGCCAGGCAGGCGCCGGTGACCAGTCCTACGTAACCCGAGCCGTGAATCGTGATTTTCATGAACTCACTCCTTGCCGTCGCTTGTGATATTGGCGGCCTTGCCTCGGGCGTCGAAGGGACGCCGGGAAAGCCTTGTTCTGACCGCAATGAGGGCAAGGATCGATCCATTTATTTTTTTGTTCCGTAAAAACAATAGGTTATTGGATTACGTGCTCTGGTGAGCGTTCTCAGGGATGACCGATGGTCGGCCGGAATGTCGCCATTAAGAGACAATGGTGCGCGACGTTCGTATAAAGCATTTAAAATCAGTTGGTTATATGTTGCTCTATGGATACGCCAATGATTTTTCGTGTGATAAGCTGTTGAAAATAAAGTGAAAACACTGTTTTTTTACGTTTCGCCGATCAGCACCCGATCGGAGCATCATGCTTGAGACGGTTTTTGCGGCATGACGATCGCCATGCTGACGTTGTCGACGCCGAGTAACGGCAGAGCCGCCAGGCGTCGAGCCGCGGCGAACGTCGAGCTGGACGACCCGGTAGTGAAACAGCGCCATCAGCGGATGAGGGGAGGAATGCTTTGTTGAACAGTGGCTTAGGCTTTGAATATGGGTCGAACAGCGGTGCCGGGAGGGACCGAGGCTCACATGCGTACACTGAAGAGTATGAAGTTTCTCGCCATCATTGGTGTTAGTTAAGTATGAATGACGCGAAGTTATTGGCGTTAATTATATGAGCGTTGTTTTCAGAAGTTTGCATAAAACATCAATGGAATAGATGGGTCACAAAAATACTGTACTTGAGTCCAATGCTAGTTATAAAAAAGCTTCGCTAATACTGCTTCCACAGTGTGCCGATAAGGTGCGTTATCGAGGACAGAAATATCCTTGGGCGCGCTCGATAAACGACAACGAGCATCAGGGGAAGCGACATGAGCACGGCGACGGTGGTGATGGTACAGGGGCAGGCTTTTGTTCAGGGCACCGATGGAAGCCTTCGCGAACTCAGGCCGGGAGACGTGATCAGCGACGGGGAGCGCCTGGTGACGTCACAGGGTGGCGAAATCTCGATTTCGCCCGGTGGCGTCGGCGACCCCGTGACACTTTCCGGTAGCGGACAGGTGCGCCTGTTGCCATCCACCACCGAGCCGGCCGGCCCTTCGTTGGTCGATCAGGGGATTGTGGAGATTTCCGACGACTCTGCGCCCATTGCTGCACCCGCGACCCCTTTGGGCAGCCCGGTGACGGCTGGCGCGGCTGTCGGCATTGACGCACCGGTTCCCGAGGGCACCCAGGCGTCCGGCTCCACGGACGATGAACTCGCGGCTCTCGCCCAGATCGCCGAGCAGGCCGACAACGTGCTGGGTGACGAGGAACTCAACGAGCTGCTGGCCGCCATCGACTCCGGCGAAGGCGACCTGTTCGATGATCTTGAGGATCCGGCGGCCGGCGGCACCGGCGGGGGAGGGGACGACGAGGGCAGTGGTTTTGTCCGTCTGCTGCGCATCGTGGAGACGGTAGATCCGCTGGCCTTCCAGTTTGGCCTTGAGGGGCGCGATGGTCCCATCGAGCGTGATTTCACCGGTGTCGACGCGGTGGATCCCGGCGATGACGATGAAGGTGTCACCCTGACGGGTCTCGACGGCCCCGAACCATCGGGCCCCGGTGGTCCTGACGGCCCTGGTGGTCCTGACGGCCCTGGTGGTCCTGGTGGTCCTGGTGGTCCTGGCGGTCCTGGTGGTCCTGGCGGCCCTGGCGAGCTGCCGATTGGCGCCGCCGGTGCCGAACAAGTGCTGTTCGAAGCGGACCTGGCCGGCGGTAGCCGTGGCGACGCCACCCAGCTGGTTCGCACCGGCTCCTTTGGGTTTGATTCACCTGATGGCCTGGCCACCCTGACGGTGGGGCCGGTTTCCCTGACGCTTGCCCAGCTTGATGCTCTGGGGACCTCGCCGGTCACCATCGTCACCGATCATGGTGTGGTGACGCTGACCGGCTTCACCGGGTCGGCCGCAGGGGGCACCGTCAGCTACACCTATGAACTGACCGACAACGTCGACAATGACAGCGTTGCCGGCGCCACCGATGGCGGCTATCTCGAGAGCCTGAATGTCCAGGCGGTGGACGTGGACGGCAGTAGCGCCAGCGGCTCGCTCGACATTTTGATCGTGGATGACGCGCCCCGCGCCGAGGACGATCCTACCGTCGAGACCACCGACGATACGGCGGTGAGTATCAACGTCATCACCAATACGACCGGCGCCGATACTCTCGGTGCCGATGGCGCCGAGCTGACCGCTGCAGAACTGGTGGACAGCACCGCCGGCAGCCTGGACTTCGACGCCGACGGTACCATCACCTTTACCCCGGCGGCGGGCTTCGAGGGGACCGCCGAGATCCTCTATACCCTGACCGACAACGACGGTGATACCAGCCAGGCGACCTGGCGGGTGGAGGTGGAGGACGACGAGCCCGAGATCGAGGTCAATCCAGAGTCGCCCAACGCCTCGGGCAACAACGAGGTCGACGAGGCGGGTCTCGACGACGGCGGAAGCAAGGCGCAGACCAACCTGGAGACCACCAGCGGTGCGATCAACATCGACACCGGCAGTGACACCCTGGCCAAGGTGGAGATCGATGGTATCGATGTGACCGACGGTACCGAGGCCAATCCTGTCGAGGTCGACGGAGACCTCGGCACCCTGGAGGTGTGGAAGGATAGCGCGGGGACCTATCAGTACCGCTATACCCTGACCGACAACAGTACGGACCACACCAGCCAGGGCACCGCCAGCGACGCCGTGCAGGACGCCTTCAGCGTGGTGGTGACCGACTCCGACGGTGACGCCAGTGATCCGGCCACCCTGACCATCGACATCAAGGACGACGTGCCCGAGGCCAAGGATGACACCGCCGAGACCGATGAGAACCAGCCGATCACCGTCAATGTGCTCGACGGTACGGCGGGCGAGCCTGACGTGGCCGGGGCCGACGGTCCCTACACCTTCGTCACCGACAGCGTGAGCCTGGAAAGCGGCAGCGGCACCATCACCAACGTCGACACCAGCGGCAATATCACCTTCACGCCAGCCAATGGCTTCGAGGGTGACGCGGTGATCAACTACTCGATCCGCGACGCCGACGGTGACACCAGCACCGCGACGCTGACCATCACCGTGGACTCTACACCGGAGGTCGAGATCAAGCCCACGCCTCCGCAAGGTGGTGCTGCAAATCAGGTGGACGAGGCGGGTCTGAACGACGGTGGCAGCCAGGCGTCGACCAACCTCGAGACCACCAGCGGTGAGATCAATATCGATACCGGCAACGACACTCTCGAGTCGCTGAAGATCAAGGACAAGGATGGCACCCCGGTCGACGTGACCGGTGGCGGTACCGTGCAGGGCAATTACGGTACGCTGACGGTGACCACCTCCGGTGGCAACTACACCTACAGCTACACCCTGGCTGACAATACCGAAGACCATTCGACCCAGGGCACCGCTACCGATGGAATCAAGGACGACTTCGCGCTGGTGATCGAGGACAGCGACGGCGACGTCAACGATGACGCTGTCCTGAGTATCGCGATCAAGGATGACGTGCCCCAGGTGTTTTCGAATGCGGAGCACGTTCTGGAGAGTGGTAGCGGCAGCCTGGACTTCGGGCCCAATGTCGGAGCCGATGGGGTCGGGGAGGTGGTCTTTGCCGCCGCCCTCGACGGCCAGCCGGCGACGGATAGCCAGGGCAACGCGCTGCGAGTCGACGGCAAGCCGCTGAGCTACCGTCTGAGCGCCGACGGAACGACGCTGTACGCCGAAAGCGCCGACGGTGCCGAGGACGGCTTCAGCGTCACCCTCAACGCAGCAGGTGACGGCTACAGCATCGAGGTGATCGGTGCGATCACCAATGGCGAGGCGTTCGATTCCAAGCCGGCAGATGCCCAGACGATCGGTGACTACCTGGCCTTGAACACCGGCGATGACGTCGCGGTCAACGACCTCTTGCTGTCGGGAACGACCGACCTGGATGCCGACGGCCACGTCGCCATGGGTACCGATAGGACGGTCCGCATCGACGCGCTCAAGGGCATCACCGCGTCCGGGACGACGCCTGAATGGCAGGACCACGTAGGCCTGACGAGCTATTCGCAGAAGGTCCATGTGACCAACGGCGTCACCGCCGCGCTGTTGCTCTCTGCCGTCGTGTTCGATGCCGAAGGCGCAGGCAGCGGTGATCCAGGGGCGACCAGCGGTGCTGCCATGGATCTCAGCGTCGATGACGTCAAGGTGTTCGACGCTCGGGGCGTGGATGTCACGGGAAGGGTGTTGTTGGTCGATACCGGCGATGGCATTGAGGTCGACGGCCTCAAGGATGGCTGGGAGGTGCGCCTGAGTACCGGTGACGATCGCCCCTTCGAGGCGGTCTCCATCGAGGCGCAGCAGAGTGGCAGTGAGTCCCCTGGCGATCTGTCACTGGGTGACATCAACCATCGTAGCGGCGAGCAGCGCGAGGACTTCGAGGTGCCCCTCGGTCTGGTCGGTGTCGATGGCGACGGCGATCGGCTCGAGAGCACCCTGACCCTCAACGGAGAGGCACCGGATACCCTGTACGTGGATGACAACGACAACAGCGAACAGGCCGGTGGTGATGGCGACGACGTGATGATCGGCGACGTCGGCGGGGTGGCCCAGGCGGAGCCCGAAAACTACAACCTGTCGTTGATCGTCGACAGTTCGGGCAGCATGGGCAATGCTTCCGGTTCCAGCGGCAAGACGCGCATGCAACTGGCCAAGGACGCCTTGAACAACCTGCTGGAGCATCTCCAGACTTACGGCGGCACGATCAATCTGCAGATCGTGGACTTTGACTCCCTGGTTCGTCCTGGAGTCAATGGCGCTGGCCTGTCGGTCAACTCGCTGATCATCGAGGACTTCGGCCCTGGCGATCTGGCCCTGGCCATGGCATATATCGAGGCCATGGTGGCTTCAGGGGGCACCAACTACGAGGCAGGGTTCAACGAATCCGAGACGTTCTTCGAGGGAATTGCGGGCACGACCTCTGGCTACAAGAACCTCGCGCTGTTTTTGACCGACGGTGAGCCGACTTACCATGTCAATAGCTCAGGTGGCTTCAGCGGCCCCGGAGGCAACAACAGCACCGCGGTGATGACGCAATCGATCGCCGCCTTCAATGACTTGGTCGCCAATGATGTCGAGGTTGCTGCCATCGGCATCGGCAACGGGATCAACGAGGAAACGCTTGAGTACTTCGATAACAGCAACGTCGATGGCACTGGCAGCCTGACCATCGGCGGTACGACCTTCAATGATTCGGTCGGCCAGGTGCAGATCGTCAACGACGAGGATGGGCTCAACAACGCCATCCAGGAGGCCGCAGGAGGGCTTCTGCCACTTGGCGATGACGTCCTGTCGGGCGGAGGCGGCGACGACATCCTGATCGGCGATGTGCTCAACAGTGACCACCTGGCCTGGACGAATACCGACACCGGTGAGGTCTTTACCGCGGGCGGGCATGACGGTCTGGGCTACGAAGGGCTCTACGAATACGTCAAGTGGGGAGTCAATGGTGGTACCGAACCCACCGATGGCGAAATGATCGGTTATATCCGGGACAATCTCGATGACCTGATCGACGAGTCGCGTGATGAAGGCGGGATCAACACCCTGGACGGCGGCGACGGCAACGACACCCTGATTGGTGGCGCCGGGGGGGATACCCTCCTTGGCGGCGAAGGTAATGACACCCTGGTTGGTGGCAAGGGCAACGATACGCTCGATGGCGGCGCGGGCAACGATATCATCGATCTGGGCACCGGTGCCGATGTGGTCGCCTGGAATGATGGCGACGCTGGGACCAGTGCAACGCCTGCCAGTGATGAGGTCAACGACTTTACCCTGGGTGGCTTTGGTAGTAACGCCGAGGCCGACCGCCTGGAGATGGCGGACCTGCTCGATGGGGCGACCGAGGCCAGCGTCAATGACTACCTCTACGCCGAGGAGGACGGCAGTGGCAATACCGTGTTGTACGTGAAGAGTGACGGTGGCATCGGCGCTGGAGGGGGGGATGCCGATCAGGTCATTACCCTCAACGGTGTCGGCATGGGTGGGCAGGACTCGGCGGCCTTCCTGCAGCAGATGATCGACAACGAACAGCTGCAGGTGGAGTAGCAGGTGGAGTAGCAGGGCAGCGGTCTCCCTCGGCGCGCCCGGGGGAGGCCAACGCCGGGCCGGGGCGTCCGGTCTCGGCGAGTGACAGGCAACAGAGCCCGGCTGGCGTCGGGCTCTGTGTCGTCGGGTCGAGCTGCTTTGGTGCCGCGAGGTGCCTATCGTCGCTCGCGGCGCTTGCTGGCGTCGGGTGTGCTCAGAAGTCGATGCCGCGGCGGGCCTTGAGGCCATTGGTGAAGCCGTGCTTGACCTCCTGCATCTCGGTCACGGTGTCGGCCATGGCAACCAGTTCGCGATGGGCGTTGCGCCCGGTGATGATGACCGTCTGCTCGGCAGGCCGGTTGGCGATGGCCGTGCGCACGGTGTCGATGTCCAGGTAGCCGAACTTGAGCATGTAGGTGATCTCGTCGAGCACCACCAGGTAGACCTCGGGATCGGCCAGCATGCGGCTGGCCTCCTGCCAGACCTCGCGGCATGCCTGGGTGTCCGACTCGCGATTCTGGGTATCCCAGGTGAAACCGGTGGCCATGATCGCCACCTCGAGGTTGTCGTCGGCCTCGAGACGGTCGCGTTCTCCGCACTCCCACAGTCCCTTGATGAACTGCACCACGCCCACCCGGTAGCCGTAACCCAGGGCGCGGGTGACGGTGCCCCAGGCGGCGGTGGTCTTGCCCTTGCCGTTGCCGGTAAACACCAGCATCAGCCCGCGCTCCTCGTCGGCGGCGGCGACCTTGGCGTCGACGTGGGACTTGAGCTTCTCCATGGCCTTCTTGTGTCGGGTGTTTCTGTCCTGCTCGCTCATGCCGGCTCCCGCTGTCTGGTGAAAAGCGCAGGGTAGCCGAGGCGGACGCCGGCGTCAGCCCGGATATGCCTTTCCGCCTCAGCCGGGATCATTGGCTGGAAGGCTCTGGCGTCCCGCCTGGGGCGAAGCCGTGTTAGCCGAGCGTGCCTGTCGGCGTGCCTCCATGCGCCTGGCGAAGACCTCCATCAGGCGATCGTAGAGCGCCGCACCCAGCACGCTGTCCTCGATGCCCGCATCGATGTTGGGATTGTCGTTGACCTCGATCACCAGCACACGGTCGCCGACCTGCTTGAGGTCGACACCGTAGAGGCCATTGCCGATCAGCCGGGTGGCCTTGAGCGCCGCACGCAGCACGGCGGCCGGCACCTCGTCGATGGGGTGGCTGCTGAAGCCGCCGCTGCGGGTGCGAGCACCGGAATGATCGTAGATCTGCCAATGGCCACGGGCCATGTAGTAGCGGCTGGCGAACAGCGGAGCACCGTCGAGCACGCCGATGCGCCAGTCGTATTCGGTAGGCAGCCATTCCTGCAGCAACAGCAGGTCCGAGCTCTTGAACAGGGTATCGGCTTCCCGCGCCAGCGATTCGCTGGACGTCACCTTGACGATGCCACGGGAGAAGGCGCCATCGGGGACCTTCAGCACCCTCGGGTAGCTGAGACCCTGCGTCTGCTCGAGGAGACGTGCTCTATCCGAACGCTTGAGCAACAGTCCCTCGGGAGCGGCGACCCCCCGGGTGCGAAGCAGTTCATGCAGATAGACCTTGTTGGTGCAGCGCAGAATGTCCTGGGGCGCGTCGATGACCACCAGGCCCTCGTGTTCGGCACGCCGGGCCATGCGCCAGGTGGGGTGGTCGAGGGCGGTGGTCTGGCGCAGAAACAGAGCGTCGAACTCGGCCAGCCGGGCGCTGTCACGATGGGTGATCAGCGAGACATTGATGCCCTGGCGCCGACCGGCGCGGATAAATTGCTTGAGCGCGCCCTTGTTGCTGGGCGGCAGGTGTTCTTCAGGGTCGATCAACATGGCCAGGTCGAAGCGATAGCGCCTCCGCGCCCTGGGGGTACGCCAGATCTTCAGCGAATGGCGATTGAGGGCGCGAGCGAAGGCGTCCTGCTCGTCTTCATGAAGCCGCCCAAGCGCAAGCGGACGCAGCCGCACCAGTCGATAGCCCTGGGCGGTGCGATTCAGGCGCGCCTCCATCAGCGGACAGGGCAGGCGCTCGAACAGGCGGCGGGCGACGCGTGCCAGCAGGGGCTCGACGCATTCGCCGAACAGCACCCTGAAATGGACGTCATCGCCGAGTCGCTCGACTGCAGCGGGCCGGCTCAGCTCATCGAGCAGCCCGGTAAGGCCCTCGAGCTGCATGTCGGTGGTCGACTTGCGGCGCAGGGAGTTGAGGGTATCGACACTGGGGATCACTCTGGCACCCCGCGCCTGGGCGAGCAGCGAGACATAGTAGCCTCGGCCCAGGTAGCCGAGGTCGGAGCACAGGTTGATGACCTGTGCGCTGGTGGCGCCCGAGGTGGCCTTGGCATCGGCGATGTCCGCGGCGTCGACATAGTGGTCGGCGTCGATCACATCGTCACTGGGGTGGTAGGGCTGCCAGTCGCGCTGGCGGTCGACAACGATACGCAGGGCGCACATCGCAAGAATTCCTCGGCAAGGGGCGAGATAGGGGCGAGACAAGGGGCGAAACTGGTACGAGACAATGGCGGAGCAAGGGTGAAGCAAGGCCGCAACAAGGTGATAGCCCGAAGCCGGAGGACACCGCACGAGTCGGGGTAGAGGTCAGGGCCGACGGTGGCAGGATGCGCCTGGGTTGGCGGCAAAGCAATACGGCAAGAAAGTGAAAAATATTCATTCTGTCGGCGGCTGACAGCGGCGTGTGGGCCAGACAGAATCAACAGATAACACACGTCGCCCGAGTCGGGCGTCGGGCTGCCGAGACGGGACCTCTCACTATGCCACTTGCCTTGCGTTCGGCCACCCCAAGCGATCTCGATGCCCTGGAAGGACTGGAGAGTCGCGGTTTTTCGGGGGACCGCTTCACTCGTCGCCAATTGCGCCACCTGCTCCAGCGCGCCCATGGGCTGACCCTGATCGCCGAGGACGCCACCGGCTCCGTTTTGCCGCTCGGCTACGGTACCTTGCTGTTTCGTCGCAACAGCCGCGCAGCGCGCCTCTATTCGCTGTGTGTGGCCCCCGAGGCGCGTGGCCAAGGAGTGGGAAAGGCCTTGCTCGAGGCGCTCGAGCGCGACGGGCGCAAGCGTGGCTGCGAGCGCATGACGCTGGAGGTGCGGGCCGACAATCGTGTTGCTCTCGGCCTCTATCGACGGGCGGGCTTTCGCCTGGCTTGCTGGCTCGACGACTACTATGAGGATGGCTGCGCCGCCTGGCGCATGGTCAAGGCGCTGGGCCTGTCTCGAGAGCAGCCTGCCGTCGTGCCTCAGGGTTCACCGTCCGTGGCAGCTCCAGCGACATCTTCTGCGCCGTCTTCTACACCACCTTCCGAGCCGTCCTCCGTGACATCCCGGGAGGACGCGGTAGTGACACCCTGCGGGTCGCCGTCGATGGTAGACTAGCGTTTTTGTCAGCGGAGCAGAGCGAGCATGCCCTCTTTCGATATTGTGTCCGAATTCGATCGCCACGAAGCCCAGAACGCCGTGGACCAGGCTAACCGTGAGGTTCAGGGGCGCTTTGACTTTCGCGGTGTCGACGCCGGTTTCGAGCTGTCCGATGAATCCGTGGCGTTGCACGCCGAGGTCGACTTCCAGCTCAAGCAGATGCTCGACATCCTGCGCAACAAGCTGATCGCCAGAAGCATCGACCCGCGCATCATGGACGTTCAGGACGCCGAGCTGTCCGGCGTCAAGGCGCGTCAGACGGTCGCCCTCAAGCAGGGGCTGGAGCAGAAGGAAGCCAAGGACATCGTCAAGCGCATCAAGGACTCGAAGCTCAAGGTCCAGGCCCAGATCCAGGGCGACAAGGTACGCGTGACCGGCAAGAAGCGCGATGACCTGCAAAGTGTGATGGCACTGCTGCGCGGTGATGAGGGCCCTGATCTGGCGCTGCAGTTCGACAATTTCCGCGACTGACGGATCGGCGGCTGACATGTCTCTGTTGCCGGCATCGTGAGGCGAGTGGCCCTGCGGATTCGGCAGGCTACTGGCCTGATAGCGGCGTCCGATTGGCCTCTTCGCACCTGCTGCGTTTCAATAAGTGAATTCTTGACCAATTGGCGTGGCGAGTGCGCCGCCGGAGTTCGCCCTTGATTTCCACCACCCGTCGCCTGGCCTGGCAGTTGCTGGCCTGGACCAGCTTTGCCCTCGGTGTCATCGGGGCCTTCGTGCCGCTGCTGCCCAGCACCTGCTTTCTGCTGGTGGCGGTGTGGGCGGCGTCGAAGGGGTCGCCGCGGTTCGCTCGCTGGATTCGCAGTCATCCTCGGTTCGGCCCTGCGGTGGTGGCCTGGGAAGAATCCGGTTCGATTCCCCGTCATGCCAAGTGGATGGCGCTGGCGATGCTGTCACTGTCGGTGGTGGTGCTGTTGATCACGGTGTCACTGTGGTGGTTGAAGCTTGGGTTGACCGTCATGCTGATCGGGATCGCCATCTGGATCGTGACCCGGCCCGAGCCCGCCTCCTCGTCCTGACGCCTGCCCTGATCCGTTTCGCCTGATGGTTCCGACGTGCTCCGGGTCGCGCCGGTTCTTTGAGCCCGGCACGTCCGTACCCGTACAATATCGACGACTTTTCTGATTGGAGCATCCCCGATGTCCGACCCCCAGCCGATCCATCTGAGCGACTATCGTCCGCCGGCCTACCTTGTCTCACGCACCGAGTTGACCTTCGACCTGGCGCCTGGCGCCACCCGCGTCAAGGCACGCCTGCATCTGGAGCGTCATCCCGAGCGCGAGGCGGGTGCACCGCTTTGGCTGGATGGCGAGCAGCTTTCGCTCAAGGCCATCGCCATCGATGGCCAGCCGCTGGAGGAAGGCGAGTACGAACTGACCCGCAAGGGACTGTCGATTACCGGTGCGCCGGAGGCGTTTGTTCTGGACACCGAGGTCGAGATCTCGCCCGAGGACAATACCGCGCTATCCGGCCTCTACCGTTCCGGTGGCATGTTCTGCACCCAGTGCGAAGCCGAAGGGTTCCGCCGCATCACCTTCTACCCGGACCGCCCGGACGTGATGGCGACCTTCTCGACCACCGTGATCGGCGACCTGACCCGCGAGCCGGTGTTGCTGTCCAACGGCAATCCGGTGGAGCGGGGTGAGCTGCCGGATGGCCGCCACTTCGTGACCTGGGACGATCCTCATCCCAAGCCCGCCTACCTGTTTGCGCTGGTGGCCGGTGACCTGAAGAAGGTCGAGGACCGCTTTACCACCATGAGCGGCCGCGACGTCACCCTGCAGATCTGGGTCGAGGAAGAAAACCTCGACAAGACCGACCACGCCATGGGCTCACTCAAGCGTGCCATGCGCTGGGATGAAGAGGCCTACGGTCGCGAGTACGACCTGGACCTGTTCATGATCGTGGCGGTCAATGATTTCAACATGGGCGCCATGGAGAACAAGGGGCTCAACATCTTCAACTCGGCGGCGGTGCTGACCCACCCCAACACCGCCACCGACGCTGCCTTCCAGCGAGTCGAGGGAATCGTCGCCCACGAGTACTTCCATAACTGGTCGGGCAACCGCGTTACCTGCCGTGACTGGTTCCAGCTGTCGTTGAAGGAAGGCTTCACCGTCTTTCGCGATCAGAGCTTCTCGGCCGAGGTCAATTCCGCGCCGGTCAAGCGCATCGAGGAAGTGTCGTTCTTCCGCACCGCCCAGTTCGCCGAGGACGCAGGCCCCACAGCGCATCCGATTCGCCCCGACTCCTACATCGAGATCGGCAACTTCTACACCCTGACCATCTACGAGAAGGGTGCCGAGGTGGTGCGGATGCTGTCCAACCTGGTGGGGCCGGAGACCTTCCGCAAGGGCTCGGATCTGTACTTCTCGCGCTTCGACGGGCAGGCGGTCACCATCGAGGACTTCGTCGACTGCATGGCCGAGGTGTCCGGGCAGGATCTCGAGCAGTTCATGCGCTGGTACTCCCAGGCGGGTACGCCGGAGATCGACGCCTTCGGGGAATACGACTACGCCAACTCCCGCTACCGCCTGATCCTGCGTCAGCGCACGCCGGCCACCCCCGGCCAGCCGGAGAAACAGGCACTGCATATCCCCATTCGCCTGGGCCTGGTCGGCACCAAGAGCGGCCGCGACCTGTCGATGACCCTGGACGGCGAGAGCCTGGGTAGAGACGCCGTGATTCATCTGCGTGAAGACGAGCAGGAATTCATCTTCACCGATATCGAAGAGGCGCCGGTGCCCTCGCTGCTGCGCGGGTTCTCGGCGCCGGTCAAGCTGTCCTTCCCCTATTCGCGGGAGGATCTGGCCTTCCTGATGGCCCACGACAGCGATGGCTTCAACCGCTGGGACGCCGGCCAGCGGCTGACCCTGCTGGCACTCGATGATCTTATCGCGGCCCACCGCAATGGCGTCGAGAAGGTCATGGATACGCGTCTGGTCGAGGCCTTCCGTGCACTGATCGAGGAAGGCAATGACGACAAGGCGGTGCTGGCCGAGATGCTGCAACTGCCGAGCGAAGCCTACATCGCCGAACAGCAGCCGCTGGTCGACGTGGACGCCATCCACGCCGCACGCACCTTCATCCAGCAGTCGCTGGCGCAAGAGCTGCGTGACGAACTGCTGGCACTGTATCGCGACAACCAGAGCGACGCCGCCTACGCGCCGACGCCCGAGCAGATCGGCCAGCGCGCCCTGAAGAATGTCGCGCTGTCCTACCTGATGAGCATCGAGGACGAGGTGGCGATCGAGCTGGCCCAGGCCCAGTTCGAGGCCGACCACAACATGACCGACGTGCGCCAAGCGTTGACCCTGCTGGTCCACAGTAGCCGCTCGGATATCGCCGATCCGGCACTCAAGGCCTTCGGGCGCAAGTGGTCCCACGATCCGCTGGTGATGGACCAGTGGTTCAGCCTGCAGGTGACCCGTCCCCAGGCGGACGCCCTGGATCGGGTGCGCTATCTGATGGAGCACCCGGCCTTCTCGCTGAAGAACCCCAACAAGGTGCGCGCGTTGATCGGTGCCTTTGCCGGGCAGAACCGGGTCAACTTCCACCGCCTGGATGGCGAAGGCTATCGCCTGCTGGCCGACGTGGTGATCGAGTTGAACCGGCTGAACCCCGAGATCGCCGCACGCATCATCACGCCGCTGACCCGCTGGCAGCGCTTCGACGAGGCTCGCCAGGCGCTGATGCGCGCCGAGCTGGAGCGCATCCGTGGCGAGGAACTCTCGCCCAACGTCTACGAGATCGTGGAAAAGGCGCTAGCCTGATGTAGCGACGACGATCGCTGCTGGAGCCACCGTCATGAATGCCAACGCCGCCCCTCGGGGCGGCGTTGTGCTGTGTGCTACCGGCTCGGCTGGCCTTGAAGCCCGTCCCGCTTCAGGGCAGCAGCATGCCTAGGGTCAAGAGGCCCAGCAGAGCCCACAGCAGGGCGGCGATGGGGGAGCCTGTGAGGATCGCGCTCAGCCCCCGCCAAAGAAAGAAAAGGCCCAGCACCAGCAGCGCCAGGGTGAAGAAGGTCGGTGCGATGCCCAGCGAGCGAGACAGGCCGTCGATAAAGCCGGCGGCGGCGTCATCGATACTGTTGAAGAAGGTGCCCAGGGTATCGACCACAAAGCGAATCAGGGTGCCAAGGGCCTCGCCCAGCCAGGTAAAGACGTCTTCCACCGCCATGCATCCTTGTCGTGGAGCTTGCAAAGGGCCTCGGCGCGCGCCTTGAGCACGAGCCTTGGCCATGGGAGCCCCGAGTATCCGCATCCGACCTGTCCACGGCAAGCCCCGTGGCCGAGCGCGTCTGGGTGTTGCACAGGTCTGCGCGCGCCACTTGCTAGGGCTTGTCTGAAAAGTGCCTGCGCTCGGTAATACGGCGTTAAAAATCGGATCAAAATGCTCATTTACACCCCGTAAACTGCGCTGTCTCACCGATTTTTGCCTTGTCTAACCTTCGCTCGTCGACTTTTCGGACAGCGCCTAGCCGAGTTGTTCGGTACGCGAGATGATTCCCGCTTCCTCCGCCGCGCTGTCGGCCAGGGCGCGGCCGGCCTCGTCGTAGACGTGGTAGACCGCGTGGGCGCCCAGTTCGCGGATGGTGTCGATCTCCTCCAGGTACTCGACCACGGCGGTGATCTTGCCCGGGAAGTGGCGGCTTCGCAGCTGCTTCAAGGCGAACAGGTTACCGGCATGGTGGGGCATCGCCAGCACCACCAGTTCTACCTGAGAGGACATCAGCATCTTGTCCCAGAAGTCCGAGTCCACGGCATCGCCCTCGACGATATTGAAGCCCTTGTCGGCCAGCATCTTCACGCTCTTGGGATTGGAGTCGACCCCCAGCACCTTGAGTCCATACTCCTTGGTCAGGCGACGGTAGACGCTGCGACCGATACGGCCCATGCCCAGCACCACCGCTTCGGCGTCGCCGACCTCGATGGGGCGGTCGCTGGGGGATAGCGACGCCTCGTCGACCGGTGGCAGGCGTGGCTCGAGCCAGCGGTAGAACTGCTCGCTGACGGCATTGAGGATCGCCGATACCACGAAGCTCAGCGCGACCGCGAGCGACACCACCACCAGCCACTGCGGCGCCAGCCAGCCGCTGGATACCGCGATGGCGCCGACGATCAGACCGAACTCGGAATAGTTGCTCAGGCTGAGGGTGGCCAGCACCGAGGTACGGTGGCGCATGCCGAAACGCATCAGAATAAGCTGGTAGAGCAGGCTCTTCAGCGGCAGCAGCGCCACCAGCAGCAGGGCGATGCCGAACAGCGACCAGCTGGGCAGGGCGGTAAGGCCGATGCTCAGAAAGAAGCCGACCAGCAGCAGTTCCTTGATATTGAACATCGAGCGCGACAGCGTCTGGGCGGCGGGGTGGGGCGCCAGCAGCATGCCGATGATCAGCGCACCGAGATCCCCCTTGACGCCGACCGCCTCGAACAGGCCGTAGCCCAGCACCAGGGCCATCACCACGCCACACAGCATCTGCATCTCGCCGTGGCCCATGCGGTCGAGCAGCCGCCGCAGCAACGGCGCCAGCGGCAGCAGCGCGAACAGGCCCAGGGCCCAGGGGCTCGGCAGCTTGCCGGTGGAGGCGGTGAGAAAGATCACCGCAAACAGGTCCTGCATGATCAGGATACCGATGGCCAGGCGTCCGTAGGCCGCATGGGTCTCGCTTCGCTTTTCGAGGACCTTGACCACGAAGACGGTACTGGAGAAGGACAGGGCGAACGCCAGCACCAGCAGCGTCGTCAGGTCGAGTCCAGCGAGTAGACCGTTGGGTGACGTCAGCCAGCCGAGGGTGACGATCGCCTTCAGGACAGCCAGAATACCTACGAACAGCACGACGCTTGCCAGCATATGCAGGCTGGCGCCTCCCCAGACGTCCGGGCGCAGCAGGGTCTTGACGTTGAGCTTGAGACCGATGGTAAACAGCATCAGGGTGACGCCAAGGTGGGCGATCAGCGTCAGGACCGGCGTTTCGTCGTAGCCGAGAGCATTGAGGATGAAGCCACCGGCGAGAAAACCCACCAAGGGTGGTAGTCTGAGGGCCATGGCGGCCAGGCCTGAAACAAAGGCGGTCAGCACAAAAATTGGTTCAATCATGCAGGAACTCGGTCGCAAAGGGGGGCGTGTCTTGATCAATTGTAAGGGAAATACGGGTCAAGTCAGCGCTATGGCTGCGATTGTGCCCGTCCCGCAACAGCATAGGTGCGGCGTCGGCAGCAGGACGTGGCTGGAGGCCGGCAGGTATCGGATCGCCGCTGCGGGCCTCCATGCCGGGGGAAGGATGTGATGAAATAGGCGCCGCACAGGGAGGATGTGCGACTTTCATGAACCTCATGTGAAAAAGGAAGCGTCAGGATGACCCAGCCGCCGGGCACCAATCGGCTGATCCTCAACGGACAATCGGCGCAATTGCCGGAAGTGCGAAGCGCTGTCTTCGCCTGTCGGCGAGGCGGCCTCGATGTCGATGTGCGTGTCACCTGGGAAAAGGGCGACGGCGAACGCCAGGCCACCCAGGCTGGACGCGATCGGGTCAAGCGGGTCATCGCCGGCGGTGGTGACGGTACCGTGCATGAGGTGGTCAACGGGCTGATGCAGTTGCCGCGCGAAGAGCGTCCGGAGCTTGCCATCATGCCGTTGGGCAGCGCCAATGACCTGGCCAAGTCCCTGGGCCTGCCGCTCGGCCAGGCAGCGTCGCTGGACGCCGCCTGTCGTCTGCCCAGCCGCTGGGTGGATGTGCCAAGGATGAACGATCGCTATTTCATCAACATGGCCACCGGAGGTTTCGGTGCCGAGATCACCACATCGACGCCGAAGCCACTCAAGCGCTTGATGGGCGGGGGAGCCTACTCGGTGTTCGGTGCCTTCAAGGCCTGGCGCTATCAGCTCTACCAGGGCCACCTGGCCTGGGATGGCGGGGAGAGTCGAGCGGGCATCTTTCTGCTGGGTATCGGCAATGGCATCCAGGCAGGTGGCGGTCAGCAGTTGACGCCGGCGGCGCGACTGGACGACGGCCTGTTCGACGTGCTGCTGGTGCGTGACTTCCGCTCGCTGCGCCAGCTTCGGGCGATGATGCAGGAACTGCGGGCCAGGCCCTACCATGGGCAGTACGTCGACGCCTTTCGCAGCGCCTGGTTGCGCTTTGAAGCCGATGGCGAGGCGCGCCTGCCGCTGACGCTGGACGGCGAAGCCTGCTATCAGCGCGCGTTCGAGGCCCGGGTCATGCCGTTGGCGCTGCGTCTGACCATGCCCGACAGCTGTCGAATGGCCTCACCCCGAGGAGAATGATCAGGGCGGGAGCCGCCATAGACGTCGCCCGATAGGCGAGATTGCGGCGTGCTGCAGCGCCAACGCAAGTTGCGTGGCCGGGGTGGCTTTGTTGCAATAGCGCGCGATCAATCATGGAGATTGGGCGCATGGACAAAGGCTTTATGGAGAGAAGACGATGGCAATGACCCCTCGAATGGCGGCGGCCCTGGTGGCGCTGAGCGTACCGCTGTGGCTGGTTGGGTGTGATGGCGAGGAGCCCCCGGCGTCTCAGAGTGAGCCTTCAGCTGCTCAGGAAGAGCCGTCAACGACTGACGAGGAGCCTTCAGCTACTGAGGAAGAGCCTTCAGCTACTGAGGAAGAGCCTTCAGCTACTGAGGAAGAGCCTTCAGCGACTCAGCAAGAGCCCTCAGCTACTGACGAAGAGCCCTCAGCGACTCAACAACAGCCATCCGATTCCGAGAGCGGGATGTCCGCAGCCCAGTCAGAGTCATCGAGTGAAGCGGCGTCGAGCGGGGCCGACGGGGCGCAGAGCAACAGTGACGCCGATGGGGCCGATGTAGACCTCGGCAGCAGTGCCACCGACACCCTGGAGCAGGGCCAGGCGCTGCCGGGGGAAAGCACCGAGTCAGATGTCGATGCCATCCTCGAGGAGACCGAGCGTCGCTTCGAGGAAGCGCAACGCAAGATCGACGAGACCTATAAGCAGGCCGAGGCAACGAGCGCTACCCAAGGCACACCGGACAGTGAAGGGCAGCAGAGCGACGCAGGCGGCGGAGAAGCCTCGGCGCCCTCGGTGCCGGACCCTGTCGAGGAACCGGTGCAACTCGAGGGATCGAGCGAGGAGGTCGACGCCATCCTTCAGGAAACCGAACGCCGGTTCGAGGAAGCCAAGCGCAAGATCGACGAGACCTTCGAGCAGGCCGAGCGCCAGGTCCCCGAGGAGGTGCCCGCCGACGCGGACGCGTCCTTCGATGCCGACGTCAACGCCGAAGGCGACGTCGAGACCCGTACCGACAACGCGCCCTGAGCCAGTATTGGCAGGGCATCAGGTCCGGGTGGCTTAGTCATTCATGGCTTAGTCATGGCTTAGTCATGGGCCCAAGGCTTGCAGGCAAGCTCTTACGGCATCCGATCGGCCCCCCGGCAGGCTCTGCCGACCAACAAGAAAGGCCCACCGTATGGTGGGCCTTCTTGTCGCATGATCGAGGATTGTCACAACTTGCGGCAATCCTGCTCAAGCGCTGTTGCTTCACGGGGTGGCTAGATCACCTTGAATGCGATCTCCCCGTGACAAGGTCAGACAGGCACTAGGCTCAGTCGGCGACCTTGATGTTGGAGGCCTGAAGGCCTTTCTTGCCCTGAGTCACCTCGAAGGAGACCTTCTGGCCGTCCTGCAGGGACTTGAAGCCTTCAGCCTGAATCTCGGAGAAGTGGGCGAACAGGTCGTCTCCGCCGTCGTCCGGAGAGATGAAGCCGTAGCCCTTGGTATCGTTGAACCACTTGACAGTGCCAGTTGCCATTGTCGATTTCCTTAACTCGCTAAATGATGGTGCAGGCTCAACCACCCGGGGAGCTTTTCTCCCGTCGTGTGGTCTGAACCCTGTTGCGTGGGCATGACAAGAAAGAAGGGCGCATTGCGTGTTTCGACAATAGAGCGATCGAACTACCACTGCTGACGTTTCTACTTGCTGTCCTACGCTGCGGTCGAGTTCGCGATTCCGATTACCCGGGAAACGACACCTCTGGTGTCGACCACCCCTGGCAGGCGAGAATGGCTTACCTCGACTCGCCAAGTTACTGTAGATCGAAAGGCCAGCAGCGTCCAGCCGGACGCCCGTTGCTGCCTCTTAACGGAAAAGATGACACAAGGAATTCACATGACTGCCCCCGTGATCCATAGCGACGATACCCACTCCAAGGTGGTGGGCTACCTGTTGTGGCTGTTCGGTTTCCTCGGCGCCCACCGGTTCTATTACGGCAAGCCGGTGACCGGCACCATCTGGTTTCTGACCCTCGGACTGTTCTTCATCGGCTGGATCATCGACCTGTTCTTGATCCCGAGCATGGATCGCGAGGCCGACCTGCGGTTCCGCGGTGGTCCCACCAACTACACCCTGGCCTGGGTGCTGCTGACCTTCCTCGGGGTATTCGGCCTGCACCGTTTCTACATGGGCAAATGGGTGACCGGCATCATCTATCTGCTCACCGGTGGTCTGTTCTTGATCGGTATCCTCTACGACTTCTGGACGCTCAACGACCAGATTTCGCTGAAACACTCCGATAGCCTCGAGTCCGTGCGCTGATGGAAGGCTGGATCGATGCCCAGTTGCTGGGCTTCGTGGTGGCGATCACGCTGTTGAGCGTCACTCCCGGGGTCGACACCTTGCTGGTGATTCGCAACACCGCTCGGGGCGGATTGCGCGACGGTGTGCTGACCAGCCTGGCGATCTGTTCGGGGCTGTTCGTCCACGCCACCATCTCCGCCCTGGGGGTATCGCTGATCCTGCTGCAGTCGGCCTGGGCGTTTTCGGCGTTGAAGATGATCGGGGCCGGCTACCTGGCCTGGCTGGGAGTCGCCAGCCTGCGTCAGGCCTGGGCCGGCAAGGGGCTCGCGGTGTCGGCGGCGAGTGGCGCCCGCCGCCAGCGCGTGTCGCCGTGGCGGCCGCTGCGCGAGGGGTTGCTGTCCAACGTGCTCAATCCCAAGACGGTGGTGTTCTACATGGCCTTTCTGCCTCAGTTCATCGCCCCCACGGATCCGGCCTTGCTGAAGTCCCTGTGGCTTGCCGGTATCCACTTCGTGATTGCCAACCTGTGGCAGATCCTGGTCGCGGTATTGGTGGGCAGCGCCAGCCACTGGCTCGCTCGGCCGGCGTTCTCGCGCGTGCTCAACGGCTTGACCGGCGGTGTGCTGGTGGCGTTCGGGGTCAAGCTGGCGTTGACGCGGGCGCCGTCCTGAGCCGACGCGATCGGCGCGGAGGCCAATAGCCCGAGACACAGGCCAGCGAAGCTACCGCAAAAAACCGGACCTCGACAGCAAGAACCCCCGACCACAGGCCGGGGGTTCTTGCTTTCCGAGGCGATCTCACCTCATCGACGTGCCGGGGCTCCGCCACATCATCGACGTACCATGGAACCGTCGTAGCGGGAGCTCTTCTCGGCCGCTGTCAGCACCTGTACGCCCTGGGTCGAGCCCTGGGCCAGGCTCTCGAACACTACCCGGTACTCGAGCACCGCGCGCACATAGCGGCGGGTTTCCTTGAAGGGGATCTCCTCGACGAACAGGTCGAATTCGCCCGGCGCGCGGGCAAGCCAGGTGTCGACCCGGTGGGGGCCGGCGTTGTAGGCCGCCGCCGCGGCGATACGGTTGCCGCCGTAGCGCGCGATCATGTCACGGATATAGGTGCTGCCCAGACGAATGTTGGTGGCCGGGTCGAGTACGCCGTAGGGTCCAGGATCACCGATGCCCACCTGGCGTCCCACCAGCGCGGCGGTACCCGGCATCAACTGCATCAGGCCCCTGGCCCCGGCGGGTGATAGCGCCTCGGGGTTGTAGGCGCTCTCGCGACGGGCGATCCCCATCAGCAGGTAGGGGTCGACGTTGTTGGCCTGGCCCCAGCGGCGGAAGTCCTCCCGGTAGGCTTCGGGAAAGCGCCAGGGCAGGGCGTCGAGCATCTTGCCGACGATGGTCGTCTGCACCAGGCGTACGTGCCAACCGCGTCCTGCGGCGTAGTCCGCCAGGCGCCGGGCATCGGTGGGGCCTGCGCTGCGTACCGCATGATTCCACTCGAGGTTGGCAAGCCCTTCCTGTCCGACGCGCAGCAGCGCCTCGGTGCGACGCACCGTCGGCCAGCCGGCGACCTGCGCGCGCTCGGCCTCGCTGAAACGCGTGTCTTCCATGTTGAGATCGTAGGGCTGGCCAAGGCGGTCGGCGGCGACGAAGCCGAAGAAGTCGCGTTGACCCGCTGCCCGGGCGTAGGCGGCCTGCGCGTCTGCCTGCTGCCCGCGCAGGGCCAGCGCGCGGCCCAGCCAGTATTGCCAGCGCGCCTTGGCCTGGGTCTCGGCGGGCATGATGCCAACGGTCCGCTCGACGGCGGCCCAGTCGCGATCGCGGATGGCCAGGCGTGCACGCAGTTCGAACACCTCCGGATCCTGCTGGCCGGCCAGGGCGCCGTCGATCCAGCCGAGCAGGCTGCGCTGGTCGCGGCGCAGGGCGTAATAGATGATCTCGCGCTCCAGCGCCTGGCGAGACTGGGCCGGCAGGCTCACATTGCCGGAGACCTGCTGCCAGGCGGACAGCGCCGCCGCCGGGGATGACTCTGCAGTGGCGATGATGGCGGCCCGCACAAAGGAGGCGGTGCCGGCGCAGTTGGGGCCGACGCAGCGCGCTACGCTTGCCAGCCGCGACGGATTGGCGGCCACGCTTTGCTGTGCTGCTGCAGCGGAGCTCCAGGCGGGTCCCAATTGACGGCCAAGATAACTGACCAGTCCGTCTTCGCCGTTTTCCCAGGCCAGCATCATGCGCTCGAAGATTTCCGTGCCACCGATCTCGCCGCGGGCGCGCAGGGTGGAGAATAGGGAGTCGCAGGCATCCGGCTGGGAGCGACCCACCAGCCATAGTTCGCGGCCGCCCTGAGCGGCGACGGCGGGGCTCTGACCCAGTTGCGCGGTGTAGTAGTAGCACTGCTCGGCGGTGGTCTCGGGAACGCCGCCGGCGACGGCCAGCAGGTCGCCGTAGCGCCCGGCCTTGCCGTAGCGCAGGATGGCCTGCTCACGCATCCAGTCACCCAGCGGTGCATCGGCATTGGCCGAGATGTAGCTGAGAACTTCCTGAGGGCTGGCGTTGGGCAGGCGGTCGCGCAGACGATAGTACGCCACATAGCCGGCCAGTTCGTGGCCACGAATGGCGGCGTCGTTGATGTTGTGGAAGTTGCCGCTACGGGCGGCTTCCAGGGCGCTGCGCATGGCGCCGTCACTGCCCTGGGCGGTAGCCGTCAATGGCATGCACAGTGCCGTGGCTGCCACCAGCGGCACGAGGCGACGAAACAAGGCGAATGGCATGGAGACCCTCCTGGTCTGTGAAGAAGAAGACATTGCTGCCTTTTTGTGCCGTAGACGGCGAATCGATGTCGGATCGAAGCCACATGGTGACCGAACCGGCGGGCCTTGAACAGTTGCCCGGCCAGGTTACGAGACTTGACCCCGGTCAGCTTCGCCCCCATGTTGCGATAAGACGACGTCGACGCCATGAAGATAGCCGTTGACACCCGATAAATACCATCGGCAATCGTTGGTGCTGAATTGAGTCGAGGAGACTATCCATGGCCCTGTTTGATCGAATCCCCGTTATTGGTCGCTTTACCCAACGCACACGAGCGTTCAAGCATATAATGCGGGCGCTCAAGCTGTTTATCCCGATGCTGCAGGACGTGCTCAGCGGTCGCTACCGCCCGGTGCCCTGGGCGGCTTTCGGCTGGATGGCGGTGGCCTTTGCCTATCTGGTGTCACCGCTGGACCTGATTCCCGATGTGCTGCTGCTGTTCGGTCTTCTCGACGATGTGGTCATCGTCGGCTGGTTGCTGACCAAGGTGGACAATAGTCTGGCCGACTATCGCGCCTGGCGTGGTATTGGCGAGGACGATGCTCCGCGGGAGGAGCGGGATATCCACGACATCTAGGGTGCCTTGTTCTTGATTTTCTGGCTCGAAGTGTGCGGATTCGAGCTTTTTGCGTTTGCTTCAGGATACGTCGTCTGTTTCTGACGTTTGGCGAGCATTTGGCGGGTAAAAGGTAAAGGTGCGGACCAAGGACGTATTGTGGCGTCGGCGGGCTGGGTCTAGATTGTCAGTCAAACGTTTGAATTCGAGCCCGCTCATGTCCTCCTCGCACCGCACTCTGCAGCCACCCTCCGTGTCGCTCTGGCGGCAGGCGCTTCAGCGCTTTGTCGATGTCATTCCACATACCCAGGCGCTCGGCATGCGCGTCGTTGCGGTGGATGCCAGCGGCGTCACCTTATATCTGCCCGGGGGCGCCGAGTTATGCGGTGATCGCTCGAGAAGCCTGGTGCACAGCGGGGTGCTCAGCGTACTGCTGGACACCGCCTGCGGTGCCTCGGTCCTGCCGGCACTGCCAAGTCCTGAGGTCTGTCCCACCCTGGATCTGCATATCAGCCATCGTCGCCCTGCCTGTCAGGGGGCGTCATTGTGGGTACGTGCCGAAGTGGAGGCCATCACCGACTCGGTGGTGTTCACCGAGGCCCGAGCCTGGCAGCACGAAGGACAGGTGGTGGCCTGCGCCCGCGGGCACTTTGCCCGGCTGGGGCCGCGCAACACCCCAGCAGGTTTTGCCGAGGCCATGTTCGCCGGTCTTGTGGAAGACGAGGGCGATCCCCGTATCGAAGAGAAGGCCCCAGTTGGCGATGGCGCCAGTGGCGCGATAGCGGCGGCCCCACACGAGAGTGTCAGCGGCCTGCTGGAGCGTGGGCGTGCCAGCGGTGAGATCAACGCCTGGCTTGGCGAGGTGCCCTACGCCGACTTCATCGGGGTGAGGGAGGACAGCGATGAGCGCGGCAGGCGCTTTGTACTGGAGACGCGCCCCCACAACGTGGGCAATCCGATGCTGCCGGCGCTGCACGGCGGTGTGGTGTCGGCCTTTCTGGAGACTGCTGCAGCGCTGGATACCCTGGCGCAGACCCGTGAGCCGCGCCTGCCGAGGCTGGTCAACGTCACCGTGGACTACCTCAGTTCGGCCGGGGTGAAGCCAACCTACGCGCGTTGTCGTCTGGTGCGCGAAGGGCGGCGCATGGCCAATGTCGAGGCATGGGCATGGCAGGACGACGAAGACGCGCCGGTTGCCCGGGCTCGCTTGACCTACGTGCTGGGGGCGCCGGCGTAGGTGAGAGCCGCCCCGGGCAGCCGTTAGACAGGTGACCACGGCCAGGGACGTCGGCCCAGGTCTGGCCAGCCTTGACGTGAAGGTGCCAGCCTTGACTTGGTGGCGCCAGCCTTGAAAAGCGCAGCGCGGACCCCATATCGATTGTCATCTTGAATGACGTGCGGCGCGAGCCGTGCACTCTGGACCGCCAGCGACCCATCGCTGGCCCGGAAATCGCCATGTCGAAAGGGGTTCGATCTACCATGACCACCGCTACCCACGAAGAAACCCTGGGCTTTCAGACCGAGGTCAAGCAGCTTCTCAACCTGATGATCCACTCGCTGTACTCCAACCGCGAGATCTTTCTTCGGGAGCTGATCTCCAACGCCGCCGACGCCTGCGACAAGCTGCGTTATCAGGCGCTGGACAATGATGCGCTCTACGAGGGCGACAGCGAGCTGCGCGTCGAGATCGAGCACGACAGCGAGGCCGGCACCGTCACCCTTCGTGACAACGGTATCGGCATGAACCGCGAGGACGTGATCGCCAACCTGGGCACCATCGCCAAGAGTGGCACCGCCGAGTTTCTCAAGCAGCTTTCCGGCGAACAGCAGAAGGACGCCCGGCTGATCGGCCAGTTCGGGGTCGGCTTCTATTCTGGTTTTATTGTCGCCGACGAGATTACCGTGCGTACCCGCAAGGCCGGTGACGCCGCCGATGCCGGCGTCGAGTGGCGCTCGAAAGGCGAGGGCGAGTTCGTGGTCGCCGAGATCGAGCGCGAGAAGCACGGCACCGAGATCATCCTCCACCTCAAGGAGGACGCCAGGGAGTTCGCCGACGACTATCGCCTACAGAGTCTGGTGCGCAAGTACTCCGACCATATCGAAGTACCGGTGAAGATGCCGCGTACCGAAAAGGCCACCGACGACGATGGCAACGAGGTCGACGGTAGCGAGGTCACCACCTGGGAGACCGTCAACGAGGCGACCGCGCTGTGGGTGCGGCCCAAGAGCGAGGTCTCCGAGGACGAGTACAAGGCCTTCTACAAGCACGTGGCCCACGACTTCTCCGACCCTCTGACCTGGAGCCACAACAAGGTCGAGGGCAACCTGGAGTACACCAGCCTGCTGTACGTGCCTGGCCGCGCCCCCTTCGACCTGTACGAGCGTGACGGCGCCCGTGGGGTCAAGCTGTACGTCCAGCGCGTGTTCATCATGGACGACGCCGAGCAGTTCCTGCCGCTGTACCTGCGCTTCATCAAGGGGGTGCTGGACACCCGCGATCTGTCGCTGAACGTGTCCCGTGAGCTGCTGCAACAGGACCCGAAGGTAGAGAAGATCAAGTCCGCGCTGACCAAGCGTGCCCTGGACATGCTCAAGAAGCTGGCCAAGGACAAGGAAGCCTACCAGACGTTCTGGAACACCTTCGGTTCGGTGCTGAAGGAAGGCCCGGCGGAGGACTACGCCAACCGCGACAAGATCAGCGGCCTGCTGCGTTTCTCTTCCACCCACACCGACAGCGCCACCCAGGATCAGTCCCTGGCCGACTACGTGGAGCGGATGAAGGAAGGTCAGGACAAGATCTACTACATCGTCGCCGATGGCTTCAACGCCACCAAGAACAGCCCTCACCTGGAAATCTTCCGCAAGAAGGGCATCGAGGTGCTGCTGCTCCACGATCGCATCGATGAGTGGCTGATGAGCCATCTCACCGAGTTCGATGGCAAGAAGTTTGCCGATGTTGCCAAGGGCGATCTGGACCTGGGGGACGTCGAGGACGAAGACGAGAAGAAGGCCCAGGAGGAGACCGCCAAGTCCAAGGAGGATCTGGTCAAGCGGGTCAAGGAAGCGCTCGGCGAGGAGGTTCAGGAGGTCAAGATCACCCACCGCCTGACCGATTCACCGGCCTGCGTGGTGCTGCCCGAGCACGAGATGGGCTTCCAGATGCGCCGTATCATGGAGGCTGCGGGCCAGAGCCTGCCGGAGGTCAAGCCGATCCTCGAGCTCAATCCGGACCACGCCCTGGTCGCTCGCCTGGAAGGGGCCGACGGTGACGGCTTCGGCGATCTGGCGCGGATCCTGCTCGATCAGGCGATCATCGCCGAGGGCGGTCATCTCGACGATCCGGCCGCCTACGTCAAGCGTCTCAACGCCCTGCTGAGTGCCTGACAAGCTGGCTGCCTACGTCAAGAGCTCAAGCGCCCCAACCACGACGCCACCTTCGGGTGGCGTCGCTGCGTTCAGGCAACTGCAAGGCGTCGTTCTTGCCGCGCCGATGGCGGTTGTTCAGCGTTTCAGGCTGGCGAAGAGGTCGGGGCACTGGCGCTGAAGCTCCCTGTCGTCGAGCATGGCCTCGCGCTGGCGCTGGATGGCGTGACCTCGGCGCTTGAGCACCGCATCGATGTCATCGCCGCTGGCGCAGCTCACCTTGAGCAGGTTGATCAGTGCGTCCAGCCGCTGGGGAGAACTCGCCAGGGCCGCCTCGATATCGGCTCGGGCATTGTCGTACTGGCCCAATCGGTAGTAGGCGTAGCCACGATAGGAGAGGGCGTCGTTGTTGTTCGGATCGATCGCAAGCGCCCGGGTGTAGTCGGCCACCGCGCCCTCGAAGTCGCGCTCGATGCGCTTTTCACGTCCCGCGCTGACCTGCTGCTGGGCCGACTGCATGGGCGCCTGGCGGGCGATGATGGTCAGGTAGCGCGGGGCCACGTCGCTGCCGAGGGCCAGGGCGGCCTCGAAGTAGCTTCGAGCCTTGTCGAGCTCACCGGCGGAAAAGGCGTTGATGCCGGCGTTGTTGAGGGTCTTCAGGCGCACCTCACGCAAGCCGTCATGACCTTGACTCGCCCTGAGTGCCTGCTCGAACAGCGCTGAGGCGTCAGCGTGGCGGCCTTCCCGATAGAGAATCCAGCCCTGGGCGTTCAAGCCTTCCATCCGAGCCAGCGGATCAGGACTTTCGAGCAGAGGGCGTAGTTCGCGCAGGGCGGCCTGGTTGTCACCCTGCTGCAACAGCGCCTTGGCCCTGGACAGCGGGGCCTGCTGGGCAACCACCGGCCACGCCACCCCGACGCTCAGCAGCACGATCAGCAGGGCGTTTATCGTAGACGTGGGTTGGCGCCGTCGTTTTCCCTTCGCTGGCCCGGCCAGGTCTGTCGCCATCGCGCGCGACGCCAAGGCGCCCTGCCTGTTCTTCATTAGAAGCCTACCTGCGGAGAATCTCGCTCCGCTGCAGCGATGACGTCGGCCAGTTGGCTCTTCAAGGCGTCGCGCTCCTGCTCGATGGCGATCAGCCGGCCGTGCAGATCGTTGTTCAAGATGCGCAGCACATTGTCGTCCTGGACCTTCAGCACGACCGTGCCCCGGCCATCCAGCGGCATGTCCCGCTCCTGCAGACGGATGACCGGCAGCACGCCTTCGGGCGGGGCGATGGAAAGATTGACCTGGCTCGAGGGTTTCATCATCGCCATGGCCAGCCCACCGACGAAGAACAGCAGACTCAGCGCCATGAACAGCCTGGCGTTCTTGGAGATCTCCTGCAGATAGCGAATGCGCAACTCGGTGCCCTCTCGGGTCTCGCCAGAGCGCTCATTGAGCAACAGGGTGTGGGTCTTGTTGAGCAGGTGGTAGCCGAGGATCAGCAGCACCACGGCGAAGCCTGGCAGACCGTACTCCAGAAGCGTGGGAAAGCTGTTCATCACGGGCACCCAGCGGTGGGACAGGGCTCAGGCCTACGTATGCCCTTGTCAGCATAGCGCAGGCGGCCGTCCTCGCCGCGCGAAATTGGCCTGGTACAGGTTTCTTGGCCGCTTCGCTCGCGCTGTATCGCTGTCCTGTGGCGCCATGATGCGGGTCAAGTAGGGGCGACGGGACTACTGCTAAGGTCGAATTGTGCTCTCGAGGGCAGGTGTTTTTTCGCCGATCGAGAAGCGTGCAGCACACCCGCCGCCTCCGATGCGGCGACCGCTGCTGCCACCGAACAGGCGGGCCGGCTGCCATCTCCGAGGGATGGCCGTCGCTCAGCATGCAGGACTAGCGTTGTCATTTACTCTGTTGAGGTGCAAGTCGATGAAAGAGCAATTCGCGCAAGCGTGGGAAGGGTTTGCCGGGGGCGAGTGGAAGAAGGACGTCGACGTACGAGACTTCTTGCTGGCCAACGTGACCCCCTACGAGGGTGACGAGCGTTTCCTGGTCAGCGAGCCGGCGGCCAGCACTCGCGAGCTATGGGACACTGTGATGGAAGGCGTCAAGAAGGAAAACGCCACCCATGCACCGCTGGACTTCGACACCTCGCTGGTCTCGACCATCACCGCTCATGACGCCGGCTATATCGATCAGCGTCTCGAGACCATCGTTGGACTGCAGACCGACGCGCCGCTGAAGCGGGCGATCATGCCCAACGGCGGCATCAAGATGGTGGAGGGCTCATGCCAGGCCTACGGTCGTGAACTCGATCCTCAGGTCAAGAAGGTCTTCACCGAATTTCGCAAGACCCACAATCAGGGGGTGTTCGATGTCTACACCCCGGACATCCTCAAGTGTCGCAAGTCAGGGGTGCTGACTGGACTGCCGGACGCCTACGGTCGTGGACGCATCATCGGTGACTACCGCCGGGTCGCCCTTTACGGTGTCGATTTCCTGATGCGTGACAAGCAGGCGCAGTTTGCCTCGCTGCAGCAGCGCTTCGAACAGGGCGAGGACCTGGAGGCGGTGATCCAGCTGCGCGAGGAAGTCGCCGAGCAGCATCGTGCACTCGGCCAGCTCAAGGAAATGGCCGCCAAGTACGGCTTCGACGTCTCGGTCCCGGCTGCCACCGCCCAGGAGGCCATCCAGTGGACCTACTTTGGCTACCTGGCGGCAGTGAAGTCGCAAAACGGCGCCGCCATGTCACTGGGACGTACTTCCAGCTTCCTCGATATCTACCTGGAGCGTGACCTGCGCCAAGGCGTGATCGACGAAGCCCGCGCCCAGGAGCTGGTCGATCACTTCATCATGAAGCTTCGCATGGTGCGCTTCCTGCGCACCCCTGAGTACGACGAGCTGTTCTCCGGCGACCCGATCTGGGCCACCGAATGCCTGGGCGGGATGGCGCTTGACGGACGCACCCTGGTCACCCGTACCAGCTTCCGTTTCCTCAATAGCCTCTACACCATGGGTCCGAGCCCGGAGCCGAATCTCACGGTGCTGTGGTCTGAGCAATTGCCCGACGGCTTCAAGCGTTACTGCGCCAAGGTGTCCATCGATACCTCGTCGATCCAGTACGAGAACGATGATCTGATGCGCGTGGACTTCGCCTCCGACGACTACGCCATCGCCTGCTGCGTGTCTCCCATGGTGATCGGCAAGCAGATGCAGTTCTTCGGTGCCCGGGCCAACCTGGCCAAGACGCTGCTTTACACGATCAATGGCGGCGTCGACGAGAAGCTGAAGATCCAGGTCGGCCCCAGGAGTGAGCCGATCGCCTCCGAGGTGCTCGACTTCGACGAGGTGTGGGCACGCATGGATGGCCTGATGGACTGGCTGGCCCGCCAGTACGTGACCGCCCTCAATGCCATCCACTACATGCACGACAAGTACAGCTATGAGGCGGCGCTGATGGCGCTGCACGACCTCGACGTCAAGCGCACCATGGCCTGCGGCATCGCCGGGCTGTCGGTGGCGGCGGACTCGCTGTCGGCGATCAAGTACGCCAAGGTGCGCCCGGTGCGTGATCCTGACGGCGTGGCGGTGGACTTCGAGATCGAGGGTGACTACCCCTGCTTCGGCAACAACGATCCGCGCGTCGACGATATCGCCTGCGAGCTGGTCGAGACCTTCATGAACAAGATCCGCAAGCTCAATACCTACCGTGGCGCCGAGCCGACCCAGTCGGTGCTGACCATCACCTCCAACGTGGTCTACGGCAAGAAGACCGGCACCACGCCGGACGGTCGTCGCGCCGGCGAGCCCTTCGCACCGGGTGCCAACCCCATGCATGGGCGTGACACCAAGGGTGCGGTGGCCTCGTTGACGTCGGTGGGCAAGCTGCCCTACGCCCACGCCAAGGACGGGATCTCGTATACCTTCTCCATCGTGCCGAGGGCGCTGGGCAAGGACGAGGGCGCCCAGCGCAGCAACCTGTCCGGCTTGCTCGACGGTTACTTCCACCACAGCGAGCGTCAGGAAGGCGGCCAGCACTTGAACGTCAACGTGCTCAACCGCGAGATGCTCGAGGACGCCGTGGTCAATCCGGACAAGTATCCTCAGCTGACCATCCGCGTGTCCGGCTACGCGGTGCGCTTCAACTCCTTGACCGCGGAACAGCAGCGCGACGTGATCTCCCGGACCTTCACCGAAACGCTCTGAGCCGACAGTCGTCTCGCCCGGGGCCGCGACAGCGGTCCCTTTCCGGGCTCCGGGTGTCTCCCGGAGCCCCTTTTCGTTAGGAGTCCTGATGATGATCACTGGCCGTCTCCATCACCTGGAGAGCTGTGGTGCCGTGGATGGCCCAGGCATTCGCTTTCTGGTGTTTCTGCAGGGCTGCGTGATGCGCTGTCAGTACTGCCACAACCGCGACAGCTGGGATCGCCAGGGCGGACGTGAGGTGACGGTGGACGAGATACTCACCGAAGCCAGAACCTATCTGCCGTTCATGCGGGCGTCTGGGGGCGGCATCACCTGCACCGGCGGCGAGGCGCTGCTGCAACCGGCGTTTGTGCGCGACCTGTTTCAGGCGGCCAAGGCCGAGGGCATGCACACCTGCCTCGACACCAATGGCTACGTCTGCCACTACGATGAGGTCCTCGACGAGTTGCTTGCCGCCACCGACCTGGTGCTGCTGGATCTCAAGCATCTCGACGAGGGCGTGCACCGCGAGCTCACCGGTATCCCCCGACGCCGTCCCCTGGCCTTTGCCCGTCATCTGGCGGCGATCGGCAAGCCCACCTGGATTCGTCAGGTGATCGTGCCTGGCTTTACCGACAGCGAGGCATCCATGCACCTGCTGGGGGAGTTCGTCGAGACCATGGACAACGTCGAGCGTATCGAGCTGCTGCCCTATCACGCACTTGGCGAGTACAAGTGGCAGGAGCTGGGAGAGCACTATCCGCTGGCAGGAGTGGCGCCACCGAGTGGCGAGACCATGCAGCGCCTGGTGACGATCGCCTCGCGGTATCACCCGGAGGTCATCGCTGGCTGACGTGGTGTCGTCGCCCGCTCGAACAACGCAGCGAGCCCCTCTCACCCTTTGGTGAGAGGGGCTCGCTGTTGTTTCAGGAGAGCTGTTGTTTCAGGAGATGAGCAAGCGCGGCAGCGCCTCTGGGCGTCAGTCGCTCAGTTCGCCCCTGCGGCTGGCGGCGGCGGTGAACAGCACATCGGTGGAAGAGTTGAGGGCGGTCTCGGTGGAGTCCTGGACCACGCTGATGACGAAGCCGATAGCAACCACCTGCATCGCCACGTCGGCCGAAATGCCGAACAGGCTGGCGGCCATGGGAATCAGCAGCAGCGAGCCACCGGCCACGCCGGAGACGCCGCAGGCGGCCAGGGCGGAGACCACGCACAGCAGCAGGGCGGTGACGAAGTCCACGCTGATGCCCAGGGTATGGGCGGTGGCAAGGGTCATGACGCTGATGGTGATGGCGGCACCGGACATGTTGATGGTGGCGCCGAGCGGGATCGAGATGGAGTAGGTGTCCTCATCCAGCTTCAGACGCTTGCACAGCTCCAGGTTGACCGGGATGTTGGCTGCGCTTGAGCGGGTGAAGAAGGCGGTGATGGCGCTACCGCGCAGACAGCTGAAGACCAGCGGATAAGGGTTCTGGCGAGTGGCCAGGAAGACGATCAGCGGATTGGTCACCAGGGCGACGAACAGCATGCAGCCGACGATCACCGACAGCAGTTGGGCGTACTCCAGCAGCGCACCGATTCCGGCTTCGGCCAGGGTGCCGGCGACCAGTCCGAAGATACCCAGCGGTGCCAGACGAATGACCCAGCGCACCAGGGTCGATACCGCCTGGGACAGGTCCTCGATCATGCCCTTGGTAGCGGCACTGGCGCTGCGCAGCACCAGGCCGAGGCTGACGGCCCACACCAGGATGGCAATGAAGTTGGCGTTCATCAATGCGCTGACCGGGTTGGCCACGGCGCTCAATAGCAGGTTGCGCAGGATCTCTACCACGCCGCCTGGCGGATTGCCGCTGGCCTGAGCGGTATTCAGGGTCAGTTCGGTGGGGAGGGCGAAACTGGCCACTACTGCCACCAGCGCCGCCACCAGGGTGCCGATCAGATACAGCACCAGTACGCTGTGGATCTGGGTCGGCTGGCCGCGCTGATGGCCGGCGATGGCGGCCATCACCAGCACGAAGACCAGCACCGGGGCGACCGCCTTCAAGGCCGAAATGAATACCTGGCCGAGCAGCGATACCGAGGCGGCGAGCTCGGGGGACAGGGTGGCGACGGCGATACCGCAGAGGATACCGATCACGATCTGAGGGATCAGCCCCAGACGATTCAGCGCCTTGAAGGGGGCGCTCAAGGAGGTGGACATGGCTCTGGTCTCGAAGCGTGGAGTGTGCATCGACCGTCGCGTCAGGACGGATGGGCGTCGGCTTGTGGCCGGAAGGAGGGCGATTCTATCACCGTCGGCCACACCCAACGGTTCGACTTAAGCATGATATCAGCAGTAAGAATCTGGCATGGATCAGCAGTTGCATAGATGGTGTGGCTGCATTCCAGGTGTCCGCTGAAAATATTGACTGGGTCGGGGAGATGTTCGGCCCGGTGGCAGCAAGCCCCGCCTGATCGGCGGGGCTTGCGTGGGGAAGAGAGGCTTCCCGGGAGTGGCTTGGCGCAAGGCCTGGCGTGAGTCTCCTCGAGGCGTCTTTCTGTCGAGCAGACGCCGACAGGGCCTTTGTACCGGGATCACGCGATAAGGAGTTCTTTACCGGGGTTCTTGACCGGGGTTCTTTGCCAGGGCTTAGCGGGCGCCGGTCAGCGCCTGGGCCAGCTCGCGCGTCAATTCGAGCACGGCTTGGGTACCTTCGGCGGGAGTGTCGCCGCTGGCCTGGGCATCGATCAGCGCCGAACCTACCACCACGCCGTCGGCGAAGGCGCCGATCTCTCTGGCCTGGGCGGCGGTGCGAATACCGAAACCGACGGCGATGGGAATATCGCTGTGCTCGCGGATGCGGGCTACCTCCTGTTGCACGCGTTCGGCGCTTGGCGCAGCACCGCCGGTGACCCCGTTGCTCGAGACGTAGTAGAGAAAGCCCGAGGTATTGGTGAGCACCCCCGGCAGGCGTCGGGCATCGGTGGTGGGGGTCGCCAGACGAATGAAGTTGAGCCCGGCTTGATTGGCAGGCAGGCACAGCTCGTCGTCATGTTCCGGCGGCAGGTCGACCACGATGAGACCGTCGACGCCGGCAGCCTTGGCCTGATCGAGAAAGCGTGTCACGCCACGGGCGTAGATGGGGTTGTAGTAGCCCATCAGCACGACCGGTGTCTGTTGATCGGTCCGACGCAGTTGGCGGACCATCTCGAGGGTCTTGTCCATGGTCTGGCCGGCATCCAGCGCCCGGCGGGTCGCATGCTGGATGGCGGTGCCGTCGGCCATGGGGTCGGTGAACGGCATGCCGAGTTCGATCACATCGGCGCCGGCCTCGCCCAGGCCCTTGAGAGTCGCGAGGCTGGTGTCATAGTCGGGATCACCGGCGGCGATGTAGGTCACCAGGGCGGCGCGTCCCTGCTGGCGAGTCTCGGCGAAGCGACGTGCGAGGCGCCCCTCGGCGGTAGTGGTCGTGGTCATGGTCTCTCTCCTGGAATCCGGGGTGTCAGTCCTGCTGGTCGGGCTTTCCCAGGCCCAGTTCATCGGCAAGACATTCGGTGGCGGTGGCCATGTCCTTGTCGCCGCGGCCGCTCAGGTTGACCACCATCAGATGATCCGCCGGCAGTCGCGGGGCGCGCTTGATCACCTCGGCCAGGGCGTGGGAAGACTCCAGCGCCGGGATGATGCCTTCCTTGCGACACAGCAGGGTGAAGGCGTCCAGCGCCTCACGATCGGTGGCCGCCACGTACTCGGCGCGCTCGATGGCATGCAGCCAGGCGTGTTCGGGTCCGATGCCGGGGTAGTCGAGGCCGGCGGAGATGGAGTGGGCGTCGCTGATCTGGCCTTCGTCGTCCTGCAGCAGAAAGGTACGGTTGCCGTGCAGCACGCCGGAACGTCCACCCTTGAGGCTGGCCGCATGGCGTGGGGTGTGGAGGCCTTCGCCGGCCGCCTCGACGCCGACCAGCGCCACTTCAGGGTCGTCGAGGAAGGGGTGAAACAGGCCCATGGCGTTGGAGCCGCCGCCGATACAGGCGACCAGCGAATCCGGCAGGCGTCCTTCCTTGGCGGTGATCTGGTCGCGCACCTCTCGCCCGATCACCGACTGGAAGTCGCGCACCAGCGCTGGGTAGGGGTGGGGGCCGGCCACGGTGCCGATGATATAGAAGGTGGAGTCGACGTTGGTGACCCAGTCTCTCAGCGCCTCGTTCATGGCGTCCTTGAGGGTTCCGTCGCCGGCGGTGACCGGAATCACCTTGGCGCCCAGCAGTTGCATGCGCTGGACGTTGGGCTGCTGGCGATGGATATCGGTGCTGCCCATGTAGATGACGCAGTCCATGCCGAAACGCGCGGCGACGGTCGCGGTGGCCACACCGTGCATGCCCGCGCCGGTCTCGGCGATGATGCGACGCTTGCCCATGCGACGGGCGAGCAGGATCTGGCCGAGGGCGTTGTTGATCTTGTGGGCGCCGGTGTGCATCAGGTCTTCGCGCTTGAGATAGATGCGCGCGCCGCCCAGATGCTCGGTCAGGCGCTCGGCGAAGTACAGCGGACTCTGGCGTCCGACGTAGTCGGCCGACAGCGAGGCCAGCTCGTCAGCGAAGCTCGGGTCCTGGCGTGCGGCGTCGTATTCCTGCTCGAGATCCAGAATCAGCGGCATCAGGGTCTCGGCCACGAAACGACCGCCGAAGTCACCGAAGAAACCACGAGGGTCGGGTCCGTGACGGAGGCTGGGAGTTGGGCGTTGCTGGTTCATGACGGGCTCCAAGGCTGACCAGGCGCGATCTGCGCCCCGAATGGCATGGACAGCAGCGTAGCGCTGCATAAGGCCGGAAAAAATCGAAATAACAGCCAGGATGTGTGAGAAAATCTCACCAGTTGAGGGACTGCAAGACCACTCGGCCCTTCACTGTGGTCCCGAACGCGGCCGTGAGCCGTGCCCCGGAAGTCCGCACGCACGGCACGCGGTGGCACCATCAGCTGACCTCTGGGCGCCGGGGCACACCAGGCCCAGACGAGCTAAGACAAGACACCCCATGCCAAGCCGGGAGAGACGCTCGCCATGACATCGCACAACCAGGACGTCCCGTTGCCCTCGCTCAGGGCGCTCAGGGCCTTCGAGGCGCTGGGGCGCCACGGTAGCGTGTCGCGGGCGGCGGCCTCGCTGCACCTGACCCATGGTGCGGTCAGTCGTCAGATCAAGCTGCTCGAGGACCAGTTGGGGGTTGCCCTGGTCGAGAAGGAAGGGCGGGGGTTGAGACTGACCGATGCCGGCCGTGAGCTGGCCGACGCCGCCGGATTCCATCTTGGCGCCCTGGCACGGGTCTGCGCCGAGGTCGCTCGCACCAGCGTCCAGTCGCCCTTCGTGCTGAGCTGCCCAGGCTCCTTCCTGGCGCGCTGGTTCATTCCTCGACTGGCCCGGTTGAAGCAGGCTCTGCCGCAGTTGGAGTTGCATCTGACCGCCGGTGAGGAAGGTGTCGCGACGCTATCCGGGGTCGATGGTGTGCTGCGCTTTCAGCGCTTGCCGGAAGGGGAGCCGCCGGGCGAGGTCACCCGTATCCTCGGGCAGGAGCGCATCGGTCCTGTGCTCAGTCGTGAGCTTGAGCTGCATCGGTCCGGCGGGGCTACAGCAAGCCCGCCCGACCCGCGGGTACTGCTCGGCCAAGCGCTGTTGCATACCCGTTCACGTCCCTCCGCCTGGGGCGACTGGAGTCGCCGCCAGGGGATCGCGCCGGAGCGGCTGACGATGGGCCAGGGCTTCGAGCACCTCAACTACCTGCTGGAGGCGACCCTGGTGGGGCTTGGGGTCGGCATTGCGCCGGACTACCTGGTGGAAGAGGACGTGCGCGCAGGGCGCCTGGTGGCGCCTTGGGGCTTTGTCGCCACCGACGCCTGCCTGGTGCTGGAACTGGCTGCCGGGCCTAGGGGGGCGCGCCATCCGCTGGCAAATGATCTGGCCGACTGGTTGGCGGCAGAGCTGGCCGAAGCGCCGGCGCTGGGCTGATACGAGGTGCTGGGCTGATACGAGGTGCGAGCCGGCAATGGCGCGGCTCGCCGCGCTGTGAACGGGTGCTCGGTCGCGCTGCTGCGTGCTGATGGTAGAGCAGGATGTCCGAATGCAGTCGTTGTTAATGTTATGTTATAACGTAGTTTTTTATCAGACTGAACCGGCGGTGAAAGGATGAATGACGCACAGATCGAGGCCAGCCAGGCCGTCAACGACACAGTCAGCGATACGGTCAACGACACGGTCAGCGACACAGACGCCCGGGGGAGGGAGCCCATCGACGATCCACAAAGGCTGTCGGATGTGGCCGTGCAGCAGGTGAGCCAGGGCGTCGCCCTGGACTGGGTCGGCATGGAGGGCATCGCGCTGCCCGTCGAGCTGGCGGGACAGCGGATCGAAGCCAGGGTGAACGCAGGGGTCAGTCTTGACGCCCCGGAGGCCCGCGGGATTCATATGTCGAGGTTGTACCTGGCGCTTGACGACCTGACCGAAGAAGCGCTGACGTTGCCTCGACTGGACGCCTGCCTGGCGCGCTTTCTCGACAGTCACGAGGGTCTCTCCCGGTCTGCCAGTCTGTCTCTCGAGGGACGTTTGCTGTTGAAGCGTCCGGCGTTGGTCAGTGACCTGGCTGGTTGGAAGGCCTATCCCTTTCACCTTGAAGTCGAGCAACGAGGTGGCCAGCGGTCGGTAGTCCTGCGTCTGGAGGTGGGCTATTCCTCCACTTGCCCCTGTTCCGCGGCGCTGGCGCGTCAATTGATCCAGCAACAGTTCAACCGTGACTTTGCCGCAGAGCCTCATCCGGCCCGTGATGAGGTGCACCGCTGGCTGGGGCAGGAGTCGGGGATCGTGGCGACGCCTCACAGCCAGCGCAGCCAGGTGATCATGGCGCTCAGGCTGGGCCTCGAGGTCGAGGACGTCCCCATGGTCGAAGTCATCGACAGGGTGGAGCAGAGCCTGGGCACGGCGCTGCAGACCGCGGTCAAGCGTCCCGACGAACAGGCCTTTGCATTGGCCAACGGGCAGAACCTGATGTTCTGCGAGGACGCCGCACGTCGTGTGCATGGTTGCCTGATGACCATCCCGGGGATCGATGGCTTCGAACAGAAGGTGATCCATGCCGAGAGCCTGCACGCCCACGACGCCGTGGCCCGCAGCAGTTGGCGCTGGTAGCGTGGGCAAGTACCTGAAGCGGCCTTGCCCTTGTATGGCCGGCCGGCAGGCTAGCGAGGATGCGTGCTGTGATCTGGTAGCGTGCGCAAGTACCTGAAGCGCACTTGTCCTTGTATGGCCGGCTGGCAAGTTCGCGAGGATGCGTGCTGTGATCTGGTAGCGTGGGCAAGTACCTGAAGTGCACTTGTCCTTGTATAGCCGGCCGGCAGGCTAGTGAGGATGCGTGCTGTGATCTGGTAGCGTGCGCAAGGGCCCGAAGCGGTCTTATCCTGGTATGGCCGGCTGGCAAGCCAGCAAGGATATGTGCTTCGGCACGCGTAGGAGACCACTTGGTGGGAGGGCAGGTCGAAACAGGGGTTTGAGACGTGGTTTTATAGGACGGAACACACCGTTCAGGGCGTGGTCATGACAAGGCCATGAAACATCCATGACGTTGCGAGAACAGCACGCCATTGTTGCCTGGTGGGTAGACGCGTCCGTGTCGACTGGTGTCTCCCGAGGGTCGTCTTTCACCATGGAAGGGTAGTAGAGAGGCGCTTCAGGTTTCTAAACGTGACGGTTTGTGTCTTTTGCTTTACTCTTTTCACATCATCGGTAGCTGATTCAGCATATAAGCGAAGATTGCTTCCACGCCCAAGCAGGAGGCCATAGGGGGAGATGTGAGATATTGCTGGCGACTCATGGTCCTGGGGCTGACACTGGCGTCGCCCCTGTCGATGGCGCTCGAACCGCCCTCGGGCACGCCTTTGTTGAAGGTGTCCGGTGACATCGGGGTCACCAATGTCGGTGATCAGGCCTGGTTCGACCGCGACATGCTCGAGGCGTTACCCCAGGGCACGATCACGACCCATCTCCCCTGGTTTGACGGTGCCTCTGTCTATCGGGGGCCTCTGCTCGAGGGGCTGCTCGATGCGGTCCAGGCGCGCGGTACCGAGCTGCGTGTTTCCGCATTGAACGATTTCGTGGCGTCGGTTCCGGTGCAGGATGCCTCGACCTTCAACCTTGTGCTGGCGATGTGGCGCGATGGCGAGCGCCTGGAAGTGCGCAATCAAGGGCCCCTGTTTGTGATTTATCCCTTTGATCAGCATCCTGAAATTTACAACGCTGTCTACCTGACGCGGTCCGTCTGGCAGGTGGAGTCCATCGATGTCCACTGAGCCGCCGGTGGCCGAGGTCAGATTATGCTGAAACTGCCGTATCGCTCGAGGGTGGCGGCCACCGCAACGGTGCTGTTTTTTGTCGCGGCACTGGTGGCGGGAGGCCTGACCTTCGATCGGCAGCAGGAATTGCAGCATCGCATCCTCGATACCGTCACCTGGAACCTCTACCAGTTCGATCGCATGGTGCGCGAAATGCGCATTCAGGCCGCCGAGGTCAGCGCGGATGATATCGATAGCCTGGTCCTCGACTACGAGATTCTGCACGGACGAAGCGACTTGTTGCGTCAGGGGCAGACTCGGGACTTTCTGCGTCAGACCAGTGCCTCCCAGGAACTGTATCGGCGCGCGGAGCAATTGATCGACGATCTGGGGGGGCGAGTCGAGCCTCTGGAGCAGGGGGGACGCCTGCTCGACGACGACAGGGATGCACTCAAGCAGACCCTGGGGCAGTTGCAGAACGTCAGTCGCGATATGCTGTTGCAACACAAGGCCAGTGTGGCCGAGTTGCGCACCCGAGATACCCAGTCGATGCTGCGTCTCTATGGTGTCGTACTGGCCTGCATCGTGCTTATCATGGTGACCGGTACCGTGCTGGTGCTGGCGCTGATGCGTGAGGGGCGTGCCCACACCCTCAAGGCGGAGTTGCTGCAGGCCCAGTCGCGAGCACTGAAGGAAGCGGTGGAGCGTGCCGAGAACGCCAGTCGCGCCAAGTCCGATTTCATGGCGATCATGAGTCACGAGATGCGCACTCCGCTCAGTGGCGTCATGGGCATGACCGATCTGCTGCGCGACGAATCCCTGAGCGATCAGGGCAAGCGTCATATCGAAGGCCTGGAGGCCAGCGCGACGGGACTGCGCTCGGTGATCAACGATGTGCTCGACTATACGCGGCTGGAGACCGGCCGGATCGAGGTCGAGCGCGAACTGTTTGCGCTGCGCCATATGCTCGACCAGACCACCCTGGGCTATCGTTCGCAACGCCTGGGCGATGTGCAGTTTCTGATGCGCCTGGCCCCGGACCTGCCCGCTTGCGTGGAAGGAGATCAGCATCGGCTGCGCCAGGTACTGCAGAACCTGTTGAACAACGCCTTCAAGTTCACCCGCCAGGGGTTCGTGATGTTGAGGGTTTCCTGTGCCCAGGATCAGCGCATTGCCTTCGTCGTCTACGACACCGGGTGCGGGATATCTCAGCTGGATGTCGAGCGCATCTTTGAGCCCTTCGAACAATCCGATCCGGTGATGGCCAGGCGTCATGACGGTGCCGGTCTTGGCCTGCCCATCGCACGTAGCCTGGTGCGCGCCATGGGGGGCGACCTCAAGGTGGACAGCCAGCTGGGCAGCGGTTCCAGATTCTGGTTCGAACTTCCCTTGCCGGCCAGCGATCAGAAAGAGGAGAAGGTCGAGGTGGCGTCTGCCCCGGCGCCGCTGGCGCCGCACCATGTGTTGGTGGTGGACGACAACCTTCTCAACAGGGAGCTGGTGGCCAGTATGCTGGCCCGCCTGGGCCAGTCCTGCGAAGTCGTGTCCAACGGCGAGCAAGCGCTGCAGGCGCTGTCACAGCGTGACTTCGATCTGGTGCTGATGGATCTGCAGATGCCGGTCATGGATGGTCTGGAGACGACCCGGCGCTGGCGCGAGCGGGAAGCGGCGATCCACCGTGGTGATGGCGACGACGACGCTCGGCTGCCGATCATCGCGGTGACGGCCAACGTTCTGCCGGAACATCGCCGGGCCAGCCGCGAGGCGGGGATGGATGACCTGATTGGCAAGCCTTTCACGCGTCAGGATCTAGGCCAGGTGCTTGGTCGCTTTCCCTCTCGGGTCTATCCCTCCCTCGACCCCGACGAAAACTTCTGGACGCCGCCGAGTACATCCGCCCACGAAGGGGCCTCCGCGCCCACCCAGACGGCGACGGAAGAAAGAGTCGCCAGTGCCGACCTGCTGTCGCGAACGACGCTTCAAGAGCTGCGCTCGATGGTCTCGGCGGATGCTCTGGAGCGCATGGTACGCGGCTACCTGGCCCGCTTTCCTGCTCGCATCGCGAGGCTCTACACGGCCCATGAAGAAAGGGACTTCGACATGCTGGTCGGTGAGGCCAGGGAGCTTCATCATGCGTCAACCACCCTGGGGTGCACGGCAGTGGTCGCGGTGGTGGAGGCGATCATCGAGCATGGTGAGATGGGCCGTCACGAGCCGCTGGTGCCTCTGATCAAGGAACTGGAGGACATCGGCACCCGCACCGGTCTTGCCTGGCGAACCACCGGAGTGCTCGACAGCTTTCGCTGAATCCTGAGCGTGAATGCCTTCCCTGGCCGTTGAACTGGCAGTAGCATGTCGCTGGTACGGCAAAAATTCGTCGAGAATGCCGATTTTCAATGGGAGAGGCGTCATGGGATGGCGAACCATCGCGTTGGTGATGCTATGGGGAATGGTCGGACAGGCTCTTGCGCTGGACGCCCCCGGTGGCAGGGTGATCCTCGAGGTGGGTGGGCGCATCGCCGTGACCAATGTGAGTGATGAAGCCCACTTCGACCGCGCCATGCTCGAGGCGCTGCCCCAGCATGTCGTGGTGACCGGCAATCCCTGGATCGATGGTCAGTCTCGCTTTGAGGGGCCGCTGCTCAGCGATGTACTGGCTGCGGTGGAGGCCGAGGGCGACGAACTCAGGGTGGCCGCCATCAAGGACTACGAGACGCTGATGCCGGTGAGCGACGCCCACGAACATGGCGTGATCCTCGCCATGCGCCGCGATGGAGAGCGCATGAGAATCCGCGACAAGGGCCCCTTGTTCGTGGTCTATCCTTTCGACGACCAGCCGGAACTCAAGACCAATATCTACTTCAGTCGATCTGTCTGGCAGGTCGCCCGCATCGACGTCAACTGAGTTCTCATGGCCCATCGTCTGCGCATCAGGATTCCTGCGATCGCTGCCGTCGTCTTCATTGTCGCCGTGATGGTGACAGGAGGGCTGATCTATGACCGCAACAAGGCGATCTACCACCGAGACGTCGACACCGTCACCTGGACCCTGTATCAGTACGATCGCTCGCTGCGCGATCTGCGGCTGGCCATCTGGGAGCGCGGCGATAGCCGGCTGGACGAGACCCTTTTGGATTTCGAACTGCTGTACGGGCGCTTCATGGTGCTGCTGGAGGGCCAGACGAGCAACTTCCTGGATCGCTACGCGACCGGTCGTGAGCTGATCGACGAGCTGGATCGTGGCATGCAACGGCTGGATCGACGCTTCATTGCGGTGGCCGATGGAGACGTTGCCTATGACGCTGCACTGCGACGCGAACTGATAGAGCGTCTCGGCGAAGCGCAGGAACTGAGTCGGCAATTGATGCTGCATCATGGTCGAATCGCCGCGGAAGAGCGCAGCGCGGACATGGGCGTGCTTGGGCGATTGTACATCGCGGTGCTGATCTCGATCCTGCTGTCGCTGATCGCCGGTGGCGTGCTGATTCGTGCGCTGGTGAAGGAGGCGCGTCAGCATCGCCACAAGACCCATTTGCTCGAATCCCAGTCCGAAACCCTGCGCGAGGCCTATCAGCGCATGGAAGTGGCGAATCGCGCGAAGTCCGACTTCATGGCCATCATGAGCCATGAAATCCGCACGCCACTCAACGGCGTGCTGGGCATGGCCGAGCTGCTGCACGACGAACCCTTGAGTGATCAGGGACGCCGCCAGATAGAAGGGCTGCGTGACAGCGCCGCTGGGCTGCGTTCGGTGATCAATGACGTGCTCGACTACACCCGTATCGAGGCAGGGCACCTGGCGGTCGAACGTCAACCCTTCCACCTGTCGAGAATGCTGGAGCAACTCGCGACCGGCTATCAGACCCAGAGCCGCAGCGGGGTGCAGTTCCTGATGCGTGCCGCTCCCGCCTTGCCCACCTGGGTCGATGGCGACGTGCATCGGCTGCGCCAGGTGCTGATGAATCTGCTCAACAACGCCTTCAAGTTCACCGAAAGTGGCTTTGTGATGCTCAGGGTCTCCGACAATGGGGACGGCCGGCTGACCTTCATGGTCTACGATACCGGCTGCGGTATCGCCCAGCAGGACCAGCAGCGCATCTTCGAGCCCTTTGCCCAGACCGATACCGCCCTGTCACGCCGCCATGAAGGTGCCGGCCTGGGGTTGGCGATCTGCTCGCAGCTGGTCGCGGCCATGGGCGGAGAGCTCAAGGTGGAAAGCCAGCCGGAGTCCGGCAGCCGATTCTGGTTCGATCTTCCCTTGCCGGTGGTGGCGGGGGTGGAAGAGGGTGCTGCCAGCACCGGGCAGCAGGAGCCGCTGGAAAGCCAGCACGTGCTGGTGGTCGAGGACAATGCCCTCAATCGTGAGCTGGTGGCCGCCATGCTGACCAGACTGGGACAGACCTGCGAACTGGTGGGCAATGGCGAGCAGGCGCTGGAGGCCCTGGGCCAACGACGTTTTGATCTGGTCTTGATGGACATGCAGATGCCGGTAATGGACGGGCTGGAGACCACGCGTCGCTGGCGCCAGCACGAAGAGGCTCTACGCGAACAGGGCCAGCGGGTCCAGCGTTTGCCGGTCATCGCGGTGACCGCCAACGTCATGCCCGAGCATCATCGCGCCTGTCTCGATGCGGGAATGGACGACGTCATCGGCAAGCCGTTCTCGCGCAAGGAGCTGTCTGCTGCGCTGCGCCGTTACAGCCGGGTGCACGCGGCACCGAGCTCCGCTGACGCGAGTCCATCAGGTGGCGACAATGCCGGCAGGGGGGGCGATGGCAGGGGTTGCGATGTCAGGGCGAGCGATCCGGATCGCGACCTGGATAGCGAGACCTTCGGCGATACTGTCGAAGCGGCACCCGCCGTCGTTGCCCCGATGCTCGAGGATCGGCCCCGGATCGACGAGACGCTGCTCGCCGGAGACACGGTAGAGGAGCTGCGTCAGGTGATGTCGCCCCAGGGCCTGAGTCGCATGGTGGCCAACTATCTGCAGCGTTTCCCGGAGCGGCTCGAGCAGATGCGAGAGGCGCTGTCGGTCGGCGACCACCAGGCACTCGGTCAGATTGCTCATGACGTCAAGGGCGTCTCTGCTTCGCTGGGCTGCCAGGCCCTGGAGGCGCAGGCCGCCCGAGTGGAGCGCATGGCAAACGAAGGCCAGCAGGCGGAACTCGAGACTCAGCTCGAGATACTCGCCCGGCTGGGCCCGGCGACCGGCCAGGCTCTGCGATCGGCGGGGCTGTTGCAGACCTGAAAGCGGCCCTGGGCGGGACCCTTCGATGAGGTGACGTCCCGCCGCTGGCGGGGCCTAGACGTCGCCGGGAGCCACGCCGCTGGCCCAACGTTCGTCCGGATGCACCTCATTGGCCGGCATCACCGGATCGTAGCCCTCGTGGCGCAGGGCCTCGATGACCTCTCGGGTATGTTCGCTGCCCAGCGTCTCCAGGGTGGCTTCGACCTCGGTGGCGCGCAGCGACAGGTCGGTGAAGGTACGCTGGTGGGTGATGCTGATGACGTTGGCGCGCTGCTCGGCGAGCAGTTGGGTCAACTCCGACAGCGAGCCGGGTACGTCGGAGATGCCCACGCGAACCCGCACGATGCGACCAGAGCGCACCAGGCCGCGCTGGATCACCGACGACAGCGCCTGCATGTCGATATTGCCGCCGCACAGGACCAGCCCCACCTTGCGACCGCGGAAGCGCTCCGGCTGGCTCAATACGGCAGCGAGTCCCGCCGCACCGGCGCCTTCCGCGACCGTCTTCTCGATCTCCAGGAACATCAGGATCGCCCGCTCGATGGTGGCCTCGTCGACCAGCAGGATGTCACTGACGTGCTCGCGCACCAGTTCTCGCGTGATCTTGCCGGGCTGCTTGACCGCGATCCCCTCGGCAATGGTAGCGAGGCTGCAGTGGATCTTTTCACCCGCCAGCGCCTGCTGCATGGCGGGAAAGCGGGCGGTCTGCACCCCGATGATCTCGATGTCGGGATTGAGTCCCTTGGCGGCCACGGCGTTGCCGCCGATCAGGCCGCCGCCGCCGATGGGGATGACCAGCGCATCCAGATCCGCCACGTCTTCGAGCATCTCCAGCGCGATGGTGCCCTGGCCGGCAATCACGCGCTCGTCGTCGTAGGGGTGGACGAACACATAGCCGTGCTCCTCGGCCAGGCGAGCCGCGTAGTCTCCGGCCTCGTCCACCCCCTCACCGACCAGGTGCACTTCGGCGCCAAGGGCCCGGGTATTGCTGACCTTGAGATTGGGAGTGTGGCGCGGCATCACGATGACCGCCCGGATGCCGAGCCTTGAGGCGTGGTAGGCCACCGCCTGAGCGTGGTTGCCGGCCGACATGGCGATGACCCCCCGCTGGCGCTCGTCTTCGGACAGGGACAGCAGGTGGTTGAGGGCGCCGCGTTCCTTGAAGGCGGCGGTGAACTGGTGGTTCTCGAACTTGATGTACAACTCGCAGCCGGCCAGCCGCGACAGCGTGGCGGAATGCAGAAAGGGAGTACGGGCGATATGGCCGACGGTCGCATCGGCGGCACGTCGAATGTCTTCAAGGGTCACACTCATCCGGGATCTCCAGCGGGTAACAGACAGATGGCCGGAGGTCGTCCGGCACAAGGTGTCGCCGGCGGGGTCGCCGGCTCGATCCGAGAGCCAGGCGTGGCCGGCATTGCCGAGGGGAAGGGCGGCGCTCAGTCGGTGGTAGCCGGGTGAGTCGCCGCCTGGCGCATTCGACGGCGCAGGGCGGCCGCCAGGCCGAAGACGTGGTCGTCTTCGCCACCCATGGCGTGCAGGGCGTCTGCCAGGTGCAGCAGGTAGTCTCTGTTGGGGCCGCTGGGGCCATGGGCGTGGGCGATCTGCTCGGCGATGCTGTCATCGGAGGCGTCACCGAGATAGGCCGGGTTGGCATCACCGGCGATGTAGACCAGCCCCTCGGCGGTCCTGGCGGTGGTCAGGCCGTCATCGTCGAGCGGGTCATCGACATCAGGCTGATCATTGTCGGCGAGATCGTTGTCCAGAAAATGCAGCGTGACACGCTCACGCAGATAGCCGTTCTTTTCACGCAGGTCCAGGGGGGCCAACACCTCCGGCCCGATCAGGTAGGCCATGCCCAAACACCGCGAGCCCGGCTGGTGGATCAGCGTCGCGACGCGACCAGGAGCCTCAGGAGTGCCGCGATGATCGTGGGAGCCCTGCCAGAACCGGCGGGCGTAGCCTTCGATCAGCGCTGGACGACGTGCGCGATAGGCGAAGTCCGCCTTCCAGATCAGCGAGCCGTAGCCGAACAGCCAGATCGCCTCGCGAGAGCCGAAATGGTCCTGGCGTCGATTGGCTTCCCGGGTGTCCGCGCTGACAGGCGTTGGCCGGTTGGAAGGGGAGTCCTGCGGGTGCATCGAAGATCCTTGTCGAATGAAGTCAGACGGACTGGTGGCGCTCGAGTCGATACCGCCACGCCGACACTGCGCCGGGCAACCGGTTTGTCAGTACAGGAGGCGCGGGTATGATGGTGAGCGCCACGCAAGAAGCCACGAGGGCCAGGTGCCTTGGACCGCCCATAGGCAAATTATCAGCTCCGAAGGCCAGGATGAAGTCCGAATGTCCTGGTCCCTCTTTCGGGTGACGGCCGGTGGCGGCGTCCTGGCACTCCGACAATGATTCATGCAAGACCGAGAAAAAGGAAATGAGGCCATGAGTTTTACCGTCTATCTGTCCGGTGAGATCCACACCGACTGGCGTGAAGAGATCAAGCAGGGAGCCAGAGACGCCGGGCTCGACGTGGTGTTCACCCAGGCGGTGACCGACCATGATGCCAGCGACGCCGCCGGAGACATGCTGGGCGTGCCGGAAAGTGGCTTCTGGCGGGATCACCAGTCTTCCAGGGTCAACGCCATCCGGACCCGGACCCTGATCGAGCAGAGCGATCTTGTGGTGGTGCGCTTCGGTGACAAGTACAAGCAGTGGAACGCGGCCTTCGACGCCGGCTACTGCTCGGCTCTCGGCAAGCCCTATGTGACGCTGCACGGCGAGGACATCGTGCATCCGCTCAAGGAGGTCGATGCCGACGCCCAGGCCTGGGCCACGACCACCGACCAGGTGGTAGAGATCCTGCGCTACGTGCTGCGGGACTGATGTCGGCGCTGCCTCGAGCCTCGCACGATGGCATCCACTGGCGAGGGCGGGCACTGCCATTGCCCAAGGCCGTGGCTTCAGCGATAACGCTCGGGGCAGTAACGACATGGCCCGGGATCCTGAAGGAGGATCCCGGGCCATGTTTCAGGGGCCTTGGCCCCTGGCTGGACGTCCCGTCTGGTGACGGCAGAGGTCGCCAGCGCTGTATCAGGCGTTCTGGTCGATGAACTGGGTCAGCTGGGACTTCGACTGGGCACCTACCAGGGATGCCACCTTGGCACCTGACTTGAACAGCATCACGGTGGGGACGCCACGCACGCCCTGCTCGGCGGCGATTTCCGGGGCATCATCGACGTTGATGCTGACGACCTTGAGGGCGCCGTCACGCTCCTCGGCGACTTCATCGACCACCGGTGCCATGACCTTGCAGGGGCCACACCAGGGAGCCCAGAACTTCAGCAATACCGGGGAGTCGGCCTGCAGAACTTCCTGCTCGAAGTTGGCATTGGTGACATCGACATTGTTAGCCATGTGTTTCTCCATCTACGTTGCGCTTCATCGAGCGGAATGTGGGACATGTCTGCCATGTCCGGTGGGACGATGGTAGCGGTCGGCCCATACGCTGGCAAATATTGGGTCGATAGTTTCTTAGTCAGCTTACGAATCGCTGCATCTCATCTCATTATGCTATAAAGTAATCACAAAGGTGGTTTTTTATGGCGCTTTGGCATGTTGTCATGCCCGAGGTCCAGTGCTTGAACCCGGGCAAGGACGCTGTCACGCCGCCAGCGCGATGGCTCCAGTCTAGTCCGCTTCCGCGACCACCGTGCCAATCCGTCGACTTCGGACGAGGTAAGCCCCGGCCATGAAATTACAGCAGCTGCGCTATATCTGGGAGGTTTCCCGCCACAACCTGAATGTGTCGGCTACCGCTCAGAGTCTTTTTACCTCTCAGCCAGGCATATCCAAGCAGATTCGTCTGCTGGAAGACGAGCTTGGCGTGGAGATCTTCGCGCGCAGCGGCAAGCACCTGACTCGCGTGACACCCGCAGGGGAGGCGATCATCGAGCTGGCAGGCCAGGTGCTCAGGCTGACCGCCAACATCAAGGATGTGGCCCAGGAACACAGCGACGAGCGGCGGGGCAGCCTGTCCATCGCCACCACCCATACCCAGGCGCGCTACTGCCTGCCGCCGGTGATCCAGAACTTTACCCAGCGCTACCCGGATGTCGCTCTGCATATGCAGCAGGGGACGCCCAAGCAGATCGCTCAGATGGTCAGCGAGGGACAGGCCGACTTCGCCATTGCCACCGAGTCGCTGGAACTGTTCAACGACCTGGTGTTGCTGCCGTGTTATCGCTGGAACCGCTGCATCCTGGTGCCGCGGGATCACCCCCTGGCCGAGGTCGAGCGTCTGGGACTCGACGAACTGGCCAAGCATCCGCTGGTGACCTACGTGTTCGGTTTCACCGGACGCTCGCAGCTCGACGATGCCTTCCGTGCCCGTGGACTCTCTCCCAATGTGGTGTTGACCGCCGCCGACGCCGATGTGATCAAGACCTACGTGCGTCTGGGGCTGGGGGTCGGCATCGTGGCGCACATGGCGGTGGACGAAGTGCTCGATGAGGATCTGGTAGCGCTGGACGCCAGCCATCTGTTCGAGAGCTCCACGACCAAGATCGGTATCCGCCGCGGCACCTTCATGCGCGGCTACATGTATGACTTCCTGCAGCAGTTTGCCGACCATCTGGACCGTGATCTGGTCGACGCTGCCCTGGCAGCGGGACCGCGCCATGAACACGCGCTGTTCGAAAAGATCAGCCTGCCGGTGCGCTGACCGCGGCGAGGTGGCACCAGGCGAGCTTCACTGACGTCGTCATGAACGGCGTCGTCATGAACCGAAAGGCCCCGGACTCAAGCGAGTCCGGGGCCTTTGCGATCTTGTGAGGCTGTGCAGCCAGGTACCTCAGAACGTCAACTGGTGGCCGCCTGGGGCAGGTTGAGGGCATGCAGCCCGCATTCCTTGCCACCCTGGTCTTCCCACCACCAGCGACCCTCACGTTCATGCTGGCCCGGCAGAGTGGGGCGGGTGCAGGGGGCGCAGCCGATACTGACGTAGCCCTTTTCGTGCAGGGCGTTGTAGGGCACATCGAAGGAGCGAATGTAGTTCCACACGTCTTCGCTGGTCCAGTGGGTCAGCGGGTTGATCTTGTAGAGCGGTTGATCGTCACTGCCGAAGGCGGTGTCGCGCTCGGCGATCTGCAGCTTCGAACGGGTGCCCGGGCTCTGGTCCCGACGCTGCCCGGTGACCCACACCGGCAGGCCTGCCAAGCGCTGGCGCAGCGGCGCGACCTTGCGGATGCCGCAGCACTCGTGGTGACCGTCCTGATAGAAGCTGAACAATCCCTTCTCGCTGGTCAGCGCCTGCACTGCCTGCTGATCGGGGAAGCGAATATCGAGCTCGATATCATAGTGATTGCGGACTCGTTCGAAGAACTCGTAGGTCTCGGCGTGCAGACGCCCGGTGTCCAGGCTGAACACCTTGACCTTGTCCTTGGGCGCGACCTTGAGCGCCAGGTCGACGAGCACCACGTCCTCGGCGCCGGAGAATGACACGGTCAGTTCGCCGAAGGCCTCGTAGGCGGCTTTCAGGATATTCTTGGGTGTCGCCTGGTCATTGGCCAGGACAAACGCATTGGGGTCAAAGGACGTCACGGCGACCTCCACTGGGGGTTTTGCCGATACCCTACCAAAACCCGCCGCCATCGCCCCAATATCGATTGGTTCGGTTCTTATATAGCGTTTATCGATTAGCGGTAAGGTTTCTTATTACTATTTGGCAGGTGTGCCCAGGGCGGCCATTAGATGGCGAATCTTGTCCTGGGTTTCTGTGTACTCGGCCTGTTCCCGAGAATCCGCCACCAGGCCACCACCGCCCCAGATGTGCAGTCGGCCGGCATCGGCGACCAGGGTACGGATGGCGATGGACGTATCCATATGGCCACGCACATCGACGTAGCCGAGGCTACCGCAGTAGGCGCAGCGTCGATCCGGCTCCAGTTCGTCGATGATCTGCATGGCGCGAATCTTGGGGGCGCCGGTGATCGAGCCGCCGGGGAAGGCCGCTTCCAGCAGCTTGAGCGGTGGCGTCTCGTCGGGTAGGCGTCCCTTCACCACGCTCACCAGATGGTGAACATTGGCGTAGCTTTCCAGTCCGCACAGTTGGGGGACCTTCACCGTGCCGGGCTGACACACACGACCCAGATCATTGCGCAGAAGGTCCACGATCATCACGTTCTCGGCGCGATCCTTGATGCTCGAGGACAGCTCCTGTGCCAGGGCTGCATCCTCCTGCTCATTGGCCCCCCGTGGCCGTGTTCCCTTGATCGGACGCGTCTCCACCTCGCCCTGGCGGCTTTCGACGAAGCGTTCGGGCGACAGCGACAGCAGCGCCTGTTCGCGCCCTGCGCACTGCCAGGCCATGAAGCCGGCGAAGGGGGTCGGCGTCGCGTCACGCAGGCGGAGATAGGCCTGCCACAGGTCTCCCCGGTAATCCGCCGAATACCGTTGAGCCAGATTGATCTGGTAGCAGTCTCCGGCACGGATATAGTCCTGCACCCTGGCAAAGCGATCGCGGTAGCCCGCTTCGCTCAGGTTGGAGGTGAAGGCGGAGCTCAGCGAAAAGTCGCCGGCAGGTGTCGCTGTCGCCAGCCAGGTCTGTACCTGCTGGCGCCGTTCGGGGGAGGCGACGAGAAGGCAGCGGCGCTCCTGGTGGTCCTGGATCAGCGCCCAGTCATACAGGCCAAGCCGGGCCTGAGGCAGTGCGGTGGCGGTCTGTGAAGGCCCTTCGATTCCCGCCAGTTGCCGGCCCAGGTCGTAGCTCCAGTAGCCGATCAGCCCGCCGACGAAGGGAAGATCAAGCGGCTGGCGTGGACGGGGCAGGCGTTCGAGCAGGCGCTGCTGAGCGTCGAAGGCGGAACCCTCGAGGGCCCTGCCGCTCGAGTCTCTGGGCAGACCATGCTGATCGACTTCCAGCCATTCGATGGGGTCGCTCGAGAGGATATCGAATCGTCCGCCGGGGGCCTGGGGCCGGCCGCTGTCCAACAGCACCGCCCCGGGCCTCGAGCGCAGAGCCTCGAAATAGCGCAGGGGGGTCGCGTGGTAGGGCAGGGAGGTGGTCTGGAGCTCGGCGTTCATTCGGGGCCTCGGGCGTTGCAGGCGGCATATTCTACGGGCAACGACAGGGCTTGTCGTTGTGGAAGGATGGCGCGAGTCAACGCTGCATTGTCGACAGGACAAGGAAGATGGATGGCATTGTCTACAACCAATGGTTAAGGTTATGAGCCTGATCAGGCCATTGACCCGCGCCTTGGCGTATCTTACATTTCCGTTATCCCAACATTGTCGACAATGATCCCATGACCAGCGCCGAATACGAGACCCCCGCCACCCCCGAAGTCAGAACCCTCGCCGAGCGGGTCTTTCATCAATTGCAGGACGCCATCGTCCGGGGAGAACTGGCGCCGGGCAGCAAGATCACCGAGCCGGGACTGTCCAAGGCCTACGGTATTTCTCGTGGGCCGCTGCGCGAGGCCATGCGACGACTCGAGGCTCACCGGCTGATCGAACGGGTACCCCATGTGGGTGCCAGGGTGGTCAAGCTGTCGATGAAGGAGCTGATGGAGCTGTTCGACGTGCGCGAGGCGCTGGAAAGCATGGCCGCCAGGATCGCCGCCGAGCATATGACCGCCAGCGAGATCGCCGGCCTCCGAGAAGTGCTGGCAGTGCACGAGAAGCAGGCGGATCTTGCCAGCGGTGAGGCCTACTATCAGCGCGAGGGCGATCTGGACTTCCACTATCGTATCGTGGTGGGCAGCCACAATCGCATGCTGATGGCCCTCTTGTGCGACGACCTCTATTACCTGGTCCGGATGTATCGCACCCAGTTCAGCGCCAGCGGTGCACGTCCGCAGAAGGCCTTCGTCGAGCACCACCGTATCGTCGACGCCATCGAGGCGGGTGACGCCGAGCTGGCTGAGCTGCTGATGCGTCGCCACGTCAGCGCCTCCCGCGAGAACGTGATGGCGCGCTACGCCGCCTCGCTGGAGGGGCGCGACGAACCCCAGGTGGTCGCCGGCAACGGCCTGGTGACCTGATCTTACTTTCCCCTGACTGGAGCCCCCCATGACATCCTCGTCCACTTCGACCCCTGGTGCCCGCTTTCGTGCGGCGCTCAACGCCAATAGCCCGCTGCCCATCGTCGGCACCATCAACGCCTACACCGCGATGCTGGCCGAGCGGGTCGGGCATCAGGCGATCTATCTGTCCGGCGGTGGCGTTGCCAATGCTTCCTTCGGGTTGCCGGACCTGGGCATGACCACCATGAACGATGTGGTGGAAGACGCCCATCGCATCTGCGGGGCCAGTGACCTTCCGCTGTTGGTGGACATCGATACCGGCTGGGGGGGCGCCTTCAATATCGGGCGTACAGTCAAGGAGATGCAGCGGGCCGGGGTCGCTGCCGTGCACCTGGAAGACCAGGTGGCGCAGAAGCGCTGTGGCCATCGCCCCAACAAGGCGATCGTGTCCCAGCAGGAGATGGTGGATCGGGTCAAGGCGGCTGCCGACGCGCGCATCGATCCGGAGTTCTACCTGATCGCCCGTACCGATGCCTTCCAGAAGGAAGGACTCGACGCGGCCATCGACCGTGCCAACGCCTGCATCGAGGCCGGTGCCGATGCGATCTTCGCCGAGGCGGTGCACACCCTCGACGACTATCGCGCCTTCTGCGAGCGGGTGGATGCCCCGATCCTGGCCAACATCACCGAATTCGGCGCCACCCCGCTGTTCAGTCAGCAGGAACTGGCCGAGGTGGGGTGCAGCATGGTGCTCTACCCGCTGTCGGCGTTCCGCGCCATGAACGCTGCCGCGCTCAAGGTCTACCAGAGCATTCACGACAACGGACACCAGCGCGACGTGGTCGACACCATGCAGACCCGCGATGAACTCTACGACGTGCTGGGCTACCACGACTTCGAGCGCAAGCTCGACGCGCTGTTCGACGAGGGCAAGGACTGAGAGACCCTCGGGCGTCCAGCACGCCTTTCATGCCTTTTTATAACAACGACCAATGACGAAAATGGAGATACGCCATGGCTGATAAACCGATTGGAGGAGCCGGTCTGCGGGGACAGAGCGCCGGTGCGACTGCACTGTGCACCGTGGGCCAGAGTGGCTCGGGCCTGACCTATCGCGGCTATGACATCAAGGAACTGGCGGACAAGGCCCGCTTCGAGGAGGTGGCCTACCTGCTGCTCAAGGGCAAGTTGCCCAACCAGAGCGAGCTGAACGCCTACATCACCAAGTTGAAGGGCCTGCGCGGTCTGCCCGAGGCGCTCAAGACGGTACTCGAGCAGATCCCGGCGGACGCCCACCCGATGGACGTGATGCGTACCGGTGCTTCGATGCTCGGCAACCTGGAAACCGAGGCCGACTTCAGCCAGCAGCAGGACGTCTCCGATCGCCTGTTGGCGGCGCTGCCCTCGATCATCTGCTACTGGTACCGCTTCAGCCATGATGGCGTGCGCATCGACACCGAGACCGACGATGAGTCCGTGGGCGGGCACTTCCTGCACCTGCTGCGTGACGAGCCGGCCTCCGAGCTGCATGCCAGGGTGATGAACGTCTCGCTGATCCTCTACGCCGAGCACGAGTTCAACGCCTCGACCTTTACCGCTCGTGTCTGTGCATCGACTCTGTCCGACATGCATTCCTGCGTCACCGGGGCCATCGGCTCCCTGCGTGGCCCGCTGCATGGCGGCGCCAACGAGGCGGCGATGGCGATGATCGAGAACTGGCAGAGCGCCGAAGAAGCCGAACGCGAAACCCTCGGCATGCTCGAGCGCAAGGAAAAGATCATGGGCTTCGGACACGCCATCTATCGCGAGTCCGACCCGCGCAACGCCATCATCAAGCACTGGTCGAAGAAGCTCGCCGACGACGTGGGCGACACCCGCCTGTACCCGGTGTCCGAGCGGGTCGAAGCGGTGATGTGGCGCGAGAAGAAGCTGTTCTGCAACGCCGACTTCTTCCACGCCAGCGCCTATCACTTCATGGATATCCCGACCAAGCTGTTCACCCCGATCTTCGTGTGTTCTCGGGTGACCGGCTGGTGCGCCCACGTGTTCGAGCAGCGCGAGAACAATCGCATCATCCGCCCCAGCGCCGACTACACCGGCCCGGCCCACAGCGAATGGGTACCCATCGAAGAGCGTGACTGAGCCCGGGGCTCTCCCGAAGGTACCCCAACGGTATCCCGAGGCTCGAGCGGCGGGGCGCGCGCATGGTCATGGTTGTGGTCATGGTCATGCGCAGGCACAAGTGGCTCCGCCGCCTTCCTACCATATTCGCGCCGCGAGGGCCGTGCCCTCGGGCGCCCGAGACCGTGACGCCCATGAACACCGACTATCGCAAGCCCCTGCCGGGGACCGACCTTGACTACTTCGATACCCGGGAGGCGGTGGACGCCATCTCTCCCGGCGCCTACGACCGACTGCCCTACACCTCCCGGGTGCTGGCCGAGAACCTGGTGCGCCGCTGTCCGCCGGAGGATCTCACGGCGGCGCTGTCCCAGATCATCGAGCGCAAGCGCGAACTCGACTTTCCCTGGTTCCCTGCGCGGGTGGTGTGCCACGACATCCTCGGGCAGACGGCGCTGGTCGACCTGGCCGGCCTGCGTGACGCCATCGCCGAGAAGGGTGGTGATCCGGCCAAGGTCAATCCGGTGGTGCCGACCCAGCTGATCGTCGACCATTCGCTGGCGGTGGAGCACCCGGGATTCGAGGAGGGCGCCTTCGACAAGAACCGCGCCATCGAGGATCGGCGCAACGAGGACCGCTTTCACTTCATCAACTGGACCCGCGAAGCCTTCGAGAACGTCGACGTGATCCCCCCCGGCAACGGCATCATGCACCAGATCAACCTGGAGAAGATGTCGCCGGTGATCCAGGCCCGTGACGGCGTGGCCTTCCCCGACACCCTGGTGGGTACCGACAGCCACACGCCCCACGTGGACGCCCTCGGCGTGATCGCCGTCGGGGTGGGCGGGCTCGAGGCCGAAAGCGTGATGCTGGGGCGTGCCTCCTACATGCGACTGCCTGACATCGTCGGGGTGGAGCTCAGCGGCAAGCCCCAGCCTGGCATCACCGCCACCGATATCGTGCTGGCGCTGACCGAATACCTGCGCAGCGAACGGGTGGTGTCGAGCTATCTCGAGTTCTTCGGTGAAGGCGCGGGGCACCTGACACTGGGTGATCGTGCCACCATCTCCAACATGACGCCGGAGTATGGCGCCACCGCCGCGATGTTCTACATCGACGATCAGACCCTCGACTACCTCAAGCTGACCGGGCGCGAGCCGGAGCAGATCGAACTGGTGGAGACCTACGCCAAGGCCGCCGGCCTGTGGGCCGACAGCCTCGTCAACGCCGACTACGAAAGGGTGTTGCACTTCGACCTGTCCAAGGTGGAGCGCACCCTGGCGGGGCCTTCTAGTCCACACAACCGGGTCTCTACGCGGGAGCTTGCCAGTCGCGGTATCGCCGCTCCTTACGAGCAGAAGGACGGCGAGATGCCCGATGGCGCGGTGATCATCGCCGCCATCACCAGCTGTACCAATACCTCCAATCCGCGCAACGTCATCGCCGCGGGGCTTCTGGCCAAGCGCGCCAACGAGCTGGGCCTGACCCGCAAGCCCTGGGTCAAGACCTCGCTGGCGCCGGGGTCCAAGGCGGTGCAGCTGTATCTGGAGGAGTCGAACCTGCTCGGTGAGCTCGAGCAGCTCGGCTTCGGCATCGTCGGTTTCGCCTGCACCACCTGCAACGGCATGAGTGGTGCGCTCGATCCGGTGATCCAGAAGGAGGTGGTCGAGCGTGATCTCTACGCCACCGCCGTGCTGTCGGGTAACCGCAACTTCGATGGGCGTATCCACCCCTACGCCAAGCAGGCGTTTCTGGCCTCTCCGCCGCTGGTGGTGGCCTACGCCATCGCCGGCAGCGTGCGCTTCGATATCGAGAAGGACGCCCTGGGCGAAGACGCCGAGGGCAACCCGATCACCCTGAAGGATCTGTGGCCGGCGGATGACGAGATCGATGCGATCATCGCCGAGAGCGTCAAGCCGGAGCACTTCCGCGACGTCTACATCCCGATGTTCGACACCACCTTCGACAGGTCGAAGGACATCAGCCCGCTGTACGACTGGCGCGAGATGAGCACCTATATCCGGCGTCCGCCGTACTGGGAGGGTGCGCTGGCCGCCGAGCGCTCGCTGACCGGGCTGCGCGCCCTGGCGGTGCTGGGGGACAACATCACCACCGACCACCTGTCGCCGTCCAATGCCATCCTGCCGACCAGCGCGGCGGGGGAGTACCTGGCCAAGATGGGCCTGCCGGAGGAGGACTTCAATTCCTACGCCACCCATCGAGGTGATCACCTGACCGCCCAGCGGGCGACCTTCGCCAACCCCAAGCTGATCAACGAAATGGCGGTGGTCGACGGTGAGGTCAAGCAGGGCTCACTGGCTCGCCTCGAGCCCGAGGGCGAGGTCATGCGCATGTGGGAGGCCATCGAGACCTACATGGCGCGCAAGCAGCCGCTGATCGTGATCGCCGGGGCCGACTATGGTCAGGGTTCCTCCCGTGACTGGGCCGCCAAGGGGGTGCGTCTGGCCGGTGTCGAGGTCATCGTGGCCGAGGGCTTCGAGCGCATCCACCGCACCAACCTGATCGGCATGGGGGTACTGCCGCTGCAGTTCGAGGAGGGGACCACACGCAAGACCCTCGGCATCGACGGCAGCGAGACCTTCGATGTCCGCGGCGACATCCAGCCGGGGGCCAGCCTGACCCTGGTGATCAAGCGGCGTGACGGAGAAAGCGTCGAGGTGCCGGTGACCTGTCGTCTCGACACCTTCGAGGAGCTGTCGATCTACGAAGCCGGTGGCGTGCTGCAGCGTTTCGCCCAGGACTTCCTCGAATCGGAGGTGGCGTGATGGCCGGTTTTGCTCCGCAGCTCCGCATTCCCGCCATCTACATGCGTGGCGGCACCAGCAAGGGCACCTTCCTGCGCAAGGACGACCTGCCCGAGGCCGCGCGTGAGCCCGGCCCCGTGCGCGACGCCCTGCTGATGCGTCTGGTCGGTAGCCCCGATCCCTACGCCAAGCACACCGACGGCATGGGTGGCGCCACCTCCAGCACCAGTAAGGTGGTCATCGTCAGCGCCAGCGAGTCGCCGGATCACGATGTCGACTATCTGTTCGGCCAGGTGGCCATCGACAAGGCCTTTGTCGACTGGAGCGGTAACTGCGGCAACCTGTCCTCGGCGGTCGGTCCCTTCGCCATCGAGAGCGGACTGATCCCGCCTGAGCGAATTCCTGCCGACGGCGAGGTGGAGGTACGCATCTGGCAGGCCAACATCGAAAAGACCATCGTCGCCCGAGTGCCGATACAGGACGGTCAGGTGCAGGAAAGCGGTGACTTCGAGCTCGACGGCGTGGCCTTCCCCGCCGCCGAGATCGGCCTGGCCTTCAAGGACCCCGCCGACGGCGAAGGGCGGATGTTCCCGACAGGCCAGGTGGTGGATGAACTCGAGGTTCCCGAGGAGGTGGTGGCCGGAGGTCGCATTCAGGCAACCCTGATCAATGCCGGTATTCCGACCATCTTCGTCAGCGCGGCCGACCTTGGCTATGACGGCACCGAGCTTCAGGACGATATCAATTCAGACCCCGCCACCCTCGATCGGCTCGAGACGCTACGGGCCCACGGCGCGCTGAAGATGGGTCTGATCTCGAGACTCGAGGAGGCCGCGAGCCGTCAGCACACGCCGAAGCTGGCCTTCGTCGCCTCGCCTCGGGGCTACCGGGCGTCCAGCGGCAAGCAGATCGACGAAGGCGATATCGATCTGCTGGTGCGGGCCATGTCCATGGGCAAACTGCATCACGCCATGATGGGCACCGCGGCCGTGGCCATCGGAGTGGCCGCCGCGGTGCCGGGGACCCTGGTCAGCCAGGCCGCCGGCGGCGACGATGGGCGCAGTTCGGTGGTCTTCGGTCATCCCTCCGGCACCCTGCGGGTCGGGGCGCGAGCTGAACAGCTGGACGGGGAATGGACCGCCACGGAGGCGACCATGAGCCGCAGTGCCCGCATTCTGATGGAGGGCAAGGTCAGGGTGCCGGCGGACGTCCTCGATTCATAACGCTCTCGACCGATGAAGCCCGCCAGTGTCGATACTGGCGCCAGTGGCGCACCACGACGATACTGACAACGGACCTTTTGCATTAGCGCCGCCGCCAGGCGGCGCTGTCGTTCTCCCCCATTCTCGAACCTCTCGCCATCCGCCCACGCTGGTCCTCGGACTCCCGGCCCCTGCCCTGATACAGGCACAGGCTCAGGCCCTGGCTCAGGTGCAGGCACGCCGGCAGCGGGCGATAGCGCTCACTGGAAGGAGGCAGACATGAGCACCGTCGAATCCAATGTTCGTCCCGACTACGACGACGAACTCAAGGCCATCGCCGACTATGCGCTGGACGCCGTCATCGATAGTGACGAGGCCTTCGATACCGCACGCCACTGCCTGATGGATACTTTGGGCTGTGGCCTGCTGGCATTGCGCTTCCCAGAATGCACCAAGCATCTGGGGCCGCTGGTGGAAGGCACCCAGGTGCCATGTGGCTCGCGGGTGCCTGGCACGTCCTATCGACTGGACCCGATCAAGGCGGCCTTCGATATCGGAGCCATGGTGCGCTGGCTGGACTACAACGATACCTGGCTCGCGGCGGAGTGGGGGCACCCGTCGGACAATCTGGGCGGTATCCTGGCGGTGGCCGACCATCTCTCACAGTGCCGCGTGGCCAGAGGCGAAGCCCCGTTGGTCATGCACGAGGTGCTCGATGCGATGATACGGGCACACGAGATACAGGGCGTGCTGGCGCTGGAGAACTCGTTCAATCGTGTCGGACTGGACCACGTGTTACTGGTCAAGGTGGCGTCCACTGCCGCTATCGCCAGGCTGCGCGGCGCCAGTCGTGAGCAGACGCTGTCGGCGCTATCCCATGCCTTCGTCGACGGTCAGAGCCTGCGCACCTACCGCCACGCTCCCAATGCCGGTTCGCGCAAGAGCTGGGCCGCCGGTGACGCCACCTCGCGGGCGGCGCGTCTGGTGGACATCGCGATGCGCGGGGAAATGGGCATACCCGGCGTCCTGAGCGCTCCCCAGTGGGGCTTCTGTGATGTCTCCTTCAGTCACTCCAATCGTGATCTCTCGCTGAAACCCGAGGACACCCGGCGTCTACGCCTGCCTCAGTCGTTTGGCAGCTACGTGATGGAGAACATCCTGTTCAAGCTGTCCTTCCCCGCAGAGTTTCATGCCCAGACGGCCTGCGAGGCGGCGGTCACCCTGCACCCCGAGGTCAAGGGGCGGCTGGATGAGATCGAGCGCATCGAGCTGACTACCCATGAGTCGGCAATACGCATCATCTCCAAGGAAGGGGCGCTGGCCAACCCGGCAGATCGAGACCACTGCCTGCAGTACATGGTGGCGGTACCGCTGATGCTGGGTGAGCTTCAGGCCGAGCACTACGAGGATGACTTTCATCAGGCTCATCCGGAGATCGATGAGCTGCGGGCAAGGATGGTGGTCGTCGAGGACGAGGGCTATACACGGGACTATCTGGACCCGGACAAGCGATCGATCGCCAACGCGGTCAGGGTGGTGTTCACCGATGGTAGTGCGACCGACAAGGTGGAGGTGGCCTATCCCATTGGTCATCGCCGTCGTCGCGAAGAGGGCATGGCGGTGCTCGAGGCCAAGTGTCGACGCCACCTGGCCACCCGATTCGCCCCCGGACGTTGCGACGAGATCATGACGCTGTATCAGGACGCCGAGCGCCTGGCGGCGACGCCGGTTCATCGCTTTGTCGATCTGCTGGTGCTGTAGAGACCAACGAGGGGAGGGCGGTGGCTTGGGCAGCGTGGGCAGCGCTGTCCCCGGGCGTACCCATGGGCCTGCAAAATCCGTCGCCGGGCAGGCTTAGCCTTTGGTCGAAATTTTTTTACACGAAGTGCTTGCCAAGGCCGGCCCCGATCCGTAAAGTACGCATCCGCTGCCGACGACGAGCAA
>NZ_JASHIT010000034.1:0-65429 GCF_030733595.1 Halomonas sp. MMSF_3323
CCTGGGGCGGCGCTTTCGTTGGGACGACTTCAGGTGTTGTGACGACTTCAAGTGTTGTGACGACGTTGCGAAAGGGTGCCAGCACGACGTGGTGACCCTGTGACTACGGCACCGCTGTCATCTGCTAAGCGATAGGTCGCCAGGAGGCCTGGGTCGATGACCCCGTCGCAGGCTTACTCCTGCTCTTTCATCATCTCCTGACGTTTTTCGGTGGCGGCCGCACTGCCTTCGAGCAGTTCGGCGTTGTAGCCATCCATCTTGCCCTCGGCATTGCCCGGGTCCGAAGTGCCCTCGAGCATTTCCTGACGCTTCTCGGTAGCCGCGGCGGACCCTTCCAGCAAGGCCTCGTTGGTCTGATCCATCATGCCTTCACCGGGCTGAGAAGTGGCCGCCTGCTCTTCCATTTCCTGGCGATGCTCATCCTGGGCACTAGACTCCGCCAGGGCCGTCGCCGCGCCCAGAGACAGCAGCGAACCCGCAAGCACCAGCATGAAAGACGAACGCTTGATCACCATGGTCTTCTCCTTCGATTCCTTGAGAGGGGGCATCCAACTGCGAGCATCAGGGGCGATCCTCACCGTTTGAGCATAGAAGGATCTCTATGCCTGTCGAGGCAGCGGACAGCTTTTCCCCACCGACAGTGGTAAGTCGGCACAGTATTCATCGAAGCAGGCAGAACTCAGCGTCAAACACACCGCCTGGCTGACGTCATTGACCAACTCGGCACGACACCGACGCCGACGCCCAGGACATTAGGCGCTGTCCGAATAGTCGACGAGCGAAGGTTAGACAAGGCAAAAATCGGTGAGAAAGCGCAGTTTACGGGGTGTAAATGAGCATTTTGATCCGATTTTTAACGCCGTATTACCGAGTGCAGGCACTTTTCAGACAAGCCCTAGTGCGTCGCACAGGCAGCAGCAAAGCCCTTGAAGATGGCGTCATATAGCGGATGGGACTGGGGCTCCCACTCCGGATGCCACTGTACCGCCAGGGTGAACCCCGGCGCGTCAGCCACCGAGATGGCCTCCACCAGCCCGTCCGGCGCCAGCGCCTCGACGCGCAGCCCCTCACCAAGTCGATCGACACCCTGCTGGTGCAGCGAGTTGACCCGCGCACTGGCCTCGGGGTAAAGCGCGGCCAGACGGCCGCCGGGCTGAATCTCGAGGTCGTGTACCGGCGCATACTGCTCGGCCTTTTCACCCTCCGGCTCGCGGTGATCCAGCCGCCCCGGCACCCGCTGCACCGCCTGGTGCAGGCTGCCGCCGAAGGCCACGTTGAGCTCCTGAAATCCCCGGCAGATGCCCAGGAGCGGCAATTGCTGCTCCAGCGCCAGCGGCACCCAGCTCATGGCGGCGGCGTCGCGATCCACGTCGTCCCGGGTATTCTCCGGTTCGCGTTCAGCACCGTAGCGCTCGGGCAGTACGTTGGTGTAGCTGCCGGTCAGCACCAGTCCATCGAGGCGCGCCAGCAGCGCCCGGGCATCTTCCTGGCCCTGCCCTTGCCACACCGGCAGCATGATCGGTTCAAGACCGTAGTCACGCAGGGCGCGCAGATACTTGTCGGTCACCATGTGGGCCGGGTGACCCTCGACCTCTCGACGGCAGGCGATGACGCCAACCAGCGGACGATTGTTCATCGAACTCCTCGCAGCTCTATCCGTTGTTATGGTTTCCTCAACATACCTTGGTCGGATTTTCTTGCCAAGCCCGACGCGGAAAATCTTGACAGAAAGACTAACAACAATCTGTTTTTATTGACTTTTATAAAACTAAAGACCGCCCGACTCCTCGACATGCCCCTCACCTCTACGCGTAAATAATTTGACACCATGGCCCGGTCAGCGAAACACTAGCCACATCACAACGAACCAACAAAAGGTGACAGCATGGGCACCCCCAGCGTCGACGAAGCTCGCGACTTTCTGGCCCGACATCCCGAGGTCGACAGCGTAGACCTGCTGATCAGCGACATGAACGGCGTGCTGCGCGGCAAGCGCATCCCCCGCGACAACCTCGAAAAGGCCTACGCAAGCGGCATCCAGCTCCCCGGCTCGGTGTTCGCCCTCGACATCACCGGCAATACCGTCGAGGAAACCGGGCTGGGACTCGACATCGGCGATCGCGATCAGGTCTGCCGTCCCATTCCCGGCACCCTGATGGTCACGCCCTGGCAGCGCAAGGGACGCCAGGCGCAACTGCTGATGAACATGCGCGACGACCAGGACGGCCCCTTCTTCGCCGATCCCCGCAACGTGCTGGCGCGCCAGGTCGAGCGACTGGCCGAGCGCGGCCTCAAGGCGGTGGTCGCGCTGGAGCTCGAATTCTATCTGGTCGATCGCCAACGCGACGAGATGGGTATGGCCCGGCCCTGCCGTTCCCCGGCCAGCGGCGAGCGGGCGAGCGATAGCCAGCTATATTCGATCAACGAACTCGACGAGTACGCCGACTTCCTCGAGGAGGTGCACGCCGCCGCCCAGCTACAGCAACTGCCGCTGGACACCGCGCTCAAGGAGTGCGCCCCAGGGCAGTTCGAGATCAACCTGATCCACGGCGATGACGTGATGAAGGCCTGCGACAGCGCGGTGCTGCTCAAGCGCCTGATCAAGGGCGTGGCACTGCGCCACGGCTTCGAGGCCACCTTCATGGCCAAGCTCTACGGCGGCGAGGCCGGCAACGGCATGCACGTCCACATGAGCCTGATCGACGAAAGCGGCGACAATGTCTTCGCCGACAGCGATGGCGACCCGCTGGGGACCCCTGCCTTGCGTCATGCCATCGGTGGCCTGATGGAGCTGATGCCTGCTTCGATGGCGCTGTTCGCGCCCAATCTGAACTCCTTCCGACGTTTTCAGCCCGGCCTCTATGTGCCGATGACGCCGACCTGGGGCTACGATAACCGCTCGGTGGCACTGCGGATCCCCTCTGGAGCCAACGCCGCCCGCCGGGTAGAACATCGAGTAGCCGGAGCCGATGCCAACCCCTATCTGCTGCTGGCCACCCTGCTGGCCTCGGTCTGTCACGGTCTGGATACCGCTGTCTCGCCGGGGGAGTCCGTCACTGGTAACGCCTACCGCCAGTACGAGCCCACCCTGACCAACAGCTGGTCAAAGGCCCTCGACCTGCTGGAGCACAGCGAACCGCTCGGAGAAGCCTTCGGCCAGGCGTTTCTCAAGGTGTTTCTGGCCAACCGTCGCGCCGAGCGCGAACTGGCCATGCAAAGCGTCAGTCGCCTGGAGTACGACTGGTACCTGCGCCACGTCTGAGCGCGGGAAATCACAACGCTATCGCCCCGGACTCCCGTACCGGGCAGGGACGCCCTGTGCGCTCGCCCGGCACGAACGCAAGACCTCAACAACCCGATATAACTCACAGCAATCACGGGTACCTCCCTCATGACAACCACAACGCCCCTTGTCATCGATCCAGGCCTCGCACTGGAGGTGACGCCATGACCCAGACCAACGCACCGTCCACCCATCCCTTCGCCCCCGGCAAGCCCAGCCAGAAGGGCAAGGGTCGCACCTTTGCCATGGTCGCAGGACTTATTGCCCTGGTGGCCGGCCTGACCTTCCACCACGAAGCCGGCACCCCCTTCGGCTGGATCAGCCTGGTGCCTTCGCTGATCGTGCTGGTGGTGGCGATTGCCACCCACAGGACCCTGGAGGCCCTGGCCATCGGCGCGCTGTCCGGGCTTATCCTGATCGAGCCGAGCGACTATATCGGTGCCCTGGCCGACGTCTCGCTGTCGGTCATGATGAACGAGACCATCGCCTGGCTGATCCTGGTATGCGGCCTGATGGGTGGCTTTATCGCCATGCTCGAGAAGTCCGGCTGCACCCTGAGCTTCAGCCACTTCATGAGTCGCCTGGTCAAGACCCGCCGTCAGTCACTGCTGTGCACTGCGGTACTGGGACTGTTGATCTTCATCGACGACTACCTCAATGCGCTGGCGACCTCGGCGGCGATGAAGCGGTTGACCGACCGTTTCGGCGTATCGCGGGAAAAGCTTGCCTATATCGTCGACTCCACCGCCGCCCCAATCTGCGTACTGGTGCCGATCTCGACCTGGGCGGTGTACTTTGCCGAACTGCTGGAAACCAACGGCGCCACCGATGGCCCCGGCATGTGGCTGTACATCCAGTCGATTCCCTACATGCTGTATGGCTGGGTCGCCATGGGCCTGGTCTTTCTGGTGGCCATGAGCATCGTGCCGGACCTTGGCCCGATGAAGGCCGCCGAGGCCCGCGCCCGCGCCGGCCAGACGATTCCCGACGGCGCCCCGGATGAGCCGCTTGGCGACGACACCCCGCGTGGCAACCCCTGGCTTGGCCTGTTCAACTTCGTCGCCCCGATGGCGGTGCTGATCGGCGCCAGCGCCTACTTCGAGATCGACCTGCTCAAGGGCGTCATCGCCGCCACCCTGTTCACCATCGTGCTGTTTCTGGTGCAGCGCCTGTCCACCTTCTCGAGCCTGATGGACTCGATCATGGACGGCTTTCGCACCATGATGCTGCCGCTGGCCATCGTCGCCGTTGGCTTCGTGCTCAAGGAGGTCAACGACCAGCTCGGCATGACCCAGTTCATGATCGACGCCCTGGCGCCCTACATCACCCCGGCGCTGCTGCCGGCCATCGTCTTCGTGTCCATGGCGGTGGTGGTGTTCGCCACCGGATCGTCCTGGGGCGTGTTCGTGATCTCGATCCCCATCGTGATCCCGATGGCCGCCCATATGGAGGTGTCGATGCCACTGGTGGTGGGCGCCCTGCTGTCCGCCTCGAGCTTCGGCAGCCACGCCTGCTTCTTCTCGGACTCCTCGGTACTGTCATCTCAGGGCAGCGGCGTCCTGCCGATGCAGCACGCCCTGACCCAGCTGCCCTACACCCTGATCGGGGCAACCGTCACCAGCCTCGGCTTCGTGGCGCTGGGCTACGCGCTGGTGTAACGAAACCGGGAGCGCAATGCGCTCCCGGTTTTCGTATCGCGACACACGCCTAGATCGAAGAAAGACCGTACTTGTCGAGTAGCTCCACCAGCATCCTGCCGCTATTTACCCGGTGCTCCCGGTGATGGTCCCTGGCGGCGATGACGTCACCATTCTGAATGGCCTGGACAACGGCCCGATGGTCGTTGTTCGATGACGTCGGCCGTGGCCGTAGTCCCAGGGTCAACATGCGCACACGGTGGGACTGATCCCAATAGGTGTTGACGATAGTGGCGATGCGGCGATTGCCGCACAACTCCACCAGCAGCAGATGGAATCGCTCGTCCGCCGCTGCCCACCGGGTCAGGTCGTCATCGGCCAGGGCATCGTCCATTTCATCCACCGCATCCATCAACTGGCCGAGCTCTTCGTCGGACAATCCACGTCGTGCCAGCAACTCGACCGCCTGGGTCTCGAGCGCCGTCAACACATCGTATATCTCGACCATATCCTCGGCCGACACCGGCAACACTCGCATACCGTGGCGCGGCCTGATTTCCACCAGCCCTTCATTGGCCAGCCGAATCATTGCCTCTCGCACGGGCGTCCGGCTCATGTCGAGCAGTTCCGCCAACTCCTTCTCGAGGCGGAAGGATCCCGAGGAAAACTCGTTGTCGAGTATCCGACGCTTTATCTCGTAGTACGCCTTTTCCGGCAGCGACAGCTTGTCCCCCGGAGGCCCCTCGCCCCTGCTCGCCGGCACGGATCGAGAAGACGTGTCTCTTGAGTTCATCGCTGCAAATCCTCAGCTTCCACAGACGTCACTGGACACACGAAGCCGCCTGCCTTCTCTGGCAGAGGTGTAGACAGCCTCTTCGATGTTCATGTTGGCGAGATAGTCAGACGCGGTATTTGCCAACCTCGACCGCCCCATCAGGCCGTCCACCACATGGCGGCTGAACCGATACACGCAGTCCCCGCCAAAACCGTGATCCACCCACTCATAGTCGATATCCTGCCACAGATTCTCCCCGTGCCTTCTGTAACCCAGGGTGCCATCGCCTCTCAGCACCAGCACACCCTCGCTTCCTTCGATGGTCATTTCGCCCATGGTCAGCCGCCGGTTTTCGGCGCAATGATCGGACAGGCGGTTGCCATCCAGAACGGCGCGAACCCCACCGGCACACTCCATGATGACATGCCCCGCATCCTCACCGGCGATAGCAGGGTTGAGGCGCCTCAGTTCGGCATAGACAGCGGACACCTCGCCGAAGAGATAGCGAAAAGTGTCGATCCAATGTATCCCGGTCTCGTGGATCAGAAACCGCTCCATCTTCTGAAAGTACGGCTGCCTCTCCAGATAGGCCTCCGGCCCCTGTCCATCTCCCGGGCGCAGCCGAAACGTCGCCTGATAGATCTGTCCCAGCCTGCCCGCGGCGATCTGCCGCTGGAGCTCCTCGTACCAGGGCTGAAACCGGACGTTTTCATGAACGATCAGCTCAATCCCGGCTTGCTCGGCCAGGGCGGCGGCTTGGCGCGCCTCCTCCAGGCTTTTGCAGAACGGCTTCTGGCAGATCACGTTCACCCCGCGCTCCGCCGCCAGGCGGATCAAGGCCAGGTGTGAAGAGGGCGGCGTGATGATATCCAGCACGTCGGCGCGCGCTTCCTCCAGCATCGCCAGGACATCCGAGTAGACCTCCCAGCCCCCATGACGCTTGGCCACCTCCCGAGCACGTGAGGTGTCTTGATCACACACGCCCACCACCTGAACCTCGGAGATGCGTGACCAGGCGTCATATTGAAACTGGCTGAAGTATCCGGCGCCAACCGCTGCGACCCTTAGCTTTTCCATCAACAACCTACCTCCTGCGACCTGCCATTGTGAGCGGCGCACCACCCAACCATCAAAAGCTACTGGATCGGAAGCTCGACCAACTGGGCCATGACTGCCTCGAACACCGCGGTCGTACCGGCATCCCCGCCCAGCTCGCAGGTCACCAGGGTGCCAGTGGCAAAGGCAGCGTCCACGGCTTCTCGCAGCAACTTGCCTGCCTTCAGCGCCGGCTCACAGTCGTGCTTCTCTCCCAGCCACTCCAGCATCATCACACCGGACAGCACCATGGCCGTTGGATTGGCGAGGCCCTTGCCAGCGATATCCGGCGCACTGCCATGGCATGGCTGAAAGACCGCGTGATCATCGCCGATGTCCGCGGAAGGCGCGTAACCCATGCCACCGATCAGACCGGCGCCCAGGTCGGACAGTATGTCGCCGAACATGTTCTCGGTGACCATCACGTCGAGATCCCAGGGCCTGGTGACCATGTTGAGCGCCGCCGCGTCCACGTACATGTGGTCGCAGTCGAGCTGCGGATGCGCCTCGGCCCGCTCGTCGAAGATCTTGCGGAAGAAGGCAAAGGACTTGAACACATTGGCCTTGTCGACACAGGTCACCCTGCCCTTCCCCCCCTGGGCCTGGCGGCTTTGGCCCAGCGCCAGGGTGAAGTCGAACAGTCGCTGACTCACATCCCGGGTGATGACCAGGGTATCGCGCGCTTCCTCGTCTCCCTTGATCTCGCCCCTGCCGTGAGACGCAAACAGGCCCTCGGTGGATTCCCGCACGATCACGAAGTCGAGTTCGTGGGCGCTGGGGTTATTGAGCATCGGCTGAAGCCCGGCGATGGTGCGCACCGGCCTGACCCCGGCGTACAGGCCGAAACGGAAGCGGAAGTCGATCTGTGGCGAGATCTCGGTGCCATCCGGATAGCGAACGTCCGGCAGCCCCATGGCACCCAGCAGGATCGCATCGGCTTCATCGGCACGCTTCAACGAGGCCTCGGGAAGCGACTCCCCTGTATCCCTGAAGTGGGCGGCACCGGCAGGCAGCTCCTCGAAGCTCGCCGATACGCCCCCGACCCGCGCCATGGCTGCCTCCAGCAGCGTGACGCACGGCTTCATGATTTCCTGGCCAATGCCGTCACCGGGAAAGACAGCGATGGAAAAGTGGGTCTTGTTGGTCATTTGACAGCCTCTCGCTATTGTTGGTTGTTACTTGAAGAAGTCAGGCATCGGCGCCGGCGAGTGCCGAACGCAATCGGGTCAAGGGAGCACGCCAATGTATCGGCGCCACGCCGCGCACTGGCGCCTGAAACGAGGCAAGGCGGTCCCCCAGCAGGCAGCCAAGGTAAGCCCGATCGAGGTCGCTGCCGCCAAATGCCAGGCTCGATACGTGACCGAGTCGACGACTGACGACGCCATCCAGGTGAGGGCGACCCATCCGACCGGCGTCAAACGCCTCCTCCACTTGCTTGAGATAGGCCTCGTCGCTGTCTTCCAGCACGACACTCTGCTCCCCGGTCGGCGAGACCCGGATGACCCGATTGCTGACGATACTGGTGATCCAGGCCCCGCCTTCGACATCGAAGGTCACACCATCGGGGAAGGTGCCAGGGCCGAACTCACAGACGGTCTGGCGCTCGCCGAGTCGTCCCTTTTCCTCCACGGAAAAACGGCTCAGCCGGCGGGCAAAGGTTTCATTGACGTAGAGCCACCGGCCATCGGGGTGCAGGGCGCACTCGTTGGTGTAACCCAGGCCATCGGCGACGATTCTGGCGTCACTGCCATCGGCGTTGGCCAGAGCAATAAAACCGTCGGCCACCGCCGCGCTGTATCCCTTGGCGCGGGGCTGCTGACGGGTACTGACGGTGATCCAGAGGCGACCGGCGCCGTCTCGATGAACGAAGTTGGTGGGAGGCAGGGCGACACCGTCGATCTCGGTCACCAATGGCTCCAGGGCGCCGTCGACGTGCAGCCGAAAGACGCCCCCCTGGTCTTCGCCCAGATGGGTCGCGATCACACCGCCGTCGTCTTCCAGAGCAATACCGTTGGGACGAAGCTGGAAGCCCTGCTGGTTCGACAGGATGCGAAGGGCCGGCGCGCGATCTGCATGGCGGAAGATCGCCACGCCACCGCTGTCGGTCCAGTCTGCGGTCATCAGCAGGCCACTCGAATGTGTCAGCACGCATTCGGGCCGACTCAAGTCGCCACCGCTATAGTCCAGCGCTTCGAGTTCGATCATGTTGTTCCTGGGTCTCGTTGTTCTGTTCTTGCGTTGGTCAGTCTTCTTGTTGTTCCGGGATTTCGATGTTCCGAGGGACTGTTTCCGTGGCCCTTTCACCAGCGTTTGACGACCAACTCGTTAACGTATACATTAACACATGCACAAAGCCGGTCAAGACCAGACCGCGTCAGCCACCCGGGCGACCGGCACAACAACAAGCGACGAGGAAGCCAAATGAAACGTCATGTCACGCCAGCAATCGCCCTGCTCATGGGTCTCTCCTTTCACGCAGCCGCCGCGGACTACCCCGAACGCGACATCACCAATGTGGTCGTGTGGTCGGCCGGCGGCGGCACCGATGTCGCAAACCGGGTCGTCAGTGCAGAAATGAATGCCTTCCTTCCAAGGCGCATCAACGTGGTCAACAAACCGGGCGGTGTCGCCGGCTCCATCGGCATGAGCCATGTCAGCAACCAGCCTGCCGACGGCTATACGTTGGCAGGTCTGTCCGAATCCAATGTCGCCGCGGCGGTCCAGGGCGGCTGGGAAAATACCTTCGACAGCTGGTACCCCTTCATCATCGGGGGATCGCCGGACCTGATCTCCGTGGGCAGCAATTCGTCCTATACCACCCTGGAAGAACTGGTGGAGGCGGCCTCCAGCGGCGACGTCACCATCAAGGCAGCCGCGGGGGGCTCGGGCTCCGTTCATCACCTCAATCTGCTCGCCTTCGAGAAAGGCACGGGGGCAGATCTCAACTTCATTCCCTACCCGGGTTCCGCGCCGGGCCAGAACGCCGCCATCACGGGTGAAGTCAGCGTGGTCATCACCTCTCTTGCCGAGCAGCAGCAACTGATTGCGGCCAATCGACTTCGGCCCCTGGCGGTGTTGACCGATAGCCCGGTCGACATCGAGGGAACCGGTGAAATCCCCTCTGCCTTCGACAGCTATCCGCAGTTGAAGGAATATCTGCCTATTCGACAGACCATCGGTTTTGCCGTCCGCGACGATGCCCCGGAGGAGGTCAAGGAGACCCTTGAACAGGCGTTCGAGCAGGCACTGGAAACCGACGCGGTAAAACAGTGGGCAGAGGACAACTACTTCCAGTTGTCCGGCAAGACGGGAGAAGAAGCCTCGGAGGAATTCTCTCGGCTCGAGTCCCTCTTCTCATGGACGCTGTATGACCTGGAGTCTGCTTCCATCAATCCGGAGGAATTGAATATTCCAAGGCCCTGATCTCGACTTCTTCGTTCCCGATAACCGAAGGCCCGGAGGCAATCGTTGCCTCCGGGCATTTTCCGGGCCACGTCAATACCTCGTAGAACATCAGGTTCACTGGACACATCATGGTTGACAGCAAACAGCTCCCTGAACCCGAGAATCAGGCAGGCGCCGCTTTCTCGGGGAACGACGAACTCATCCAGCGGCGACGCCGCGATTTCTTCACGAGCCTGGCACTGCTGCTGCTGGCATTCGCCATGCTCGCAAAATCCCTCACCTTCCCCATGACCGACAGCTACGGCGGTGTCACCAACGCCTGGTACGTTTCCCCCGCGCTGTTCCCCCTGTCGATCGCCGTCACCCTGGGGTTGGTGTCGCTGCTGTTGCTGCGACGCGCCATCCTCGATGGCGGCGCCAGACGTAGAGAGAGCGCCTCGAAGGGCCGATCGAAGGCGTCCTTTCCAGCATCTGCTTCCTGTCGTGTGGCCGTGATCATGGCCTTTATCGGTCTGTACGTTTACTCGTTCGTTCCCAGCGTCGATTTTGCACTGGCCAGCGCCCTCTTCCTCTTTCTCTTCATCACACCTTTCTATATCGAAAAGGTGGCTCTCATTCCCCTGACACTGGTCGGCGCCGTCATCGCTTGCGTGCTCATTACACTACTGAGCCATCGGCCAACATCTCAGCAGTACGCCCTGGATCTGGTAGCTATCGCCACGCTTCTGACAGTCGCCACCATCGCCTGGTGGTTGCTGCGCCATGCGCCTAGCGAATGCAGGAAACTGCGCACCGTCGTGCTGGTCAGCATTGGCGTTCCCCTGGTGCTGGTACCGATCTTCCGTTTCTTCCTGCTGGTACCACTCCCGGTGGAAGGTCTGGTGATAGACACCATGCAAGCCCTCGTAAGCCAGCTGACGGCCCAAGGTTAAGGAGACACTCGCATGGACTTTATCGCGCAGCTTTCGGTATTCGCGCACGCCATCTGGCAGATCCTTACCAACCCCGCGATGGTGGCGCTACTGCTGGGGTCGAGCTTCCTGGGTATCATCTTCGGGGCGCTTCCCGGCCTGACCGCGACGCTCGGGGTCGCCCTGCTGACCACGCTGACCTATTCGATGGACCTTCAGACGGCACTGATCTCGCTGATCGCCATGTACGTAGGGGCGGTCTACGGTGGGTCCTACCCGGCCATTCTCATCAATATCCCCGGCACCGCGGCAGGCGCCGCCACCGCCATGGACGGCTACCCCATGGCCCAACGGGGGGAAGGCGGCAAGGCGCTCGGCATGACCACCACCGCGTCCTTTATCGGCACCCTGATCGGCATGGTCGCGCTGATCGCCCTGGCACCGCTGATCTCCGAGGCTGCACTGCAGTTCACGTCCTATGAATTCTTTCTTCTGGCGCTCTTCGGCATCATCATCAGCGGCACCCTGACGAGCAAGGACCTGGTCTACAAGGGATGGATCGCCGGACTGCTGGGCCTTGCGCTATCGACGATCGGTCGCGACCAGCTTCAGTTCTTCCCCAGGTTCACCTTCGGCCTGCCGGAGCTGGACGGTGGCATCGAGGTCGTTCCGGTGTTGATCGGCGCCTTTGCGATCCCGCAGATCATTCGCACCCTGCGCGACAGGGTAGCCCTCGGCAGTCCCCAGCCCGTCAAGCGCGTGCTGCCCGAATTCCGTGCGGTCTTCCGCAATCTGCGCCACGTCATCCGCTCGGCGTTCATCGGCGTGGGTATCGGTGCCGTCCCCGGCGTCGGCGAGGATATCGCCGGCTGGGTGTCCTACGGCACCGCCCAGAACTCCTCTGCCCACCCTGAACGCTTCGGCAAGGGCGAACCTGCCGGCCTGGTCTCGTCGGAAACGGCCAACAATGCCTGTATTGGTGGTGCGCTCATTCCTCTGACGACCCTCGGCATTCCAGGTAGCCCGCCGGCGGTGATGCTGCTTGGCGCGTTGATGCTGCACGGCCTGAACCCGGGTCCGATGATCGCCATCACCCAGCCCAACTTCCTGGTCGAGCTCACCGCCATCATCGCCCTCGCCTCCCTGGCCATGTGGATCAACGGCATGTTTCTGGCCAAGCACGTCATCAAGGTGCTGCGGGTACCCTCGTCGATCTTTCTGCCGATTGTCGCGGTGCTGTCGGTTATCGGGTCCTACGCGCTGGGCCTCAGCCTGCTGAATCTCTACCTGATGGTGCCGATCGGCATCGCCGCCTACGTCCTGGGAGAGATGGACTATCCGATTTCGCCGTTGGTCATCGGCGTCATTCTGGGCCCGATGGCGGATGAAAACCTTCGCCGCGCCCTGATGGTGTCCGAGGGCAGCCTGCTGGGATTCTTCGAACGACCGGTGTCGCTACTGCTGATCGCCGTGATCGTGCTGACCATCGCGTCTCAGATCCCGGCCTGGAAGCGCTATCGCAGCCGCCTGTGGAAGAAATTCAGAGGGCGTGCGCTAGCTGACAAGCCAGCGCATGGCGCCGACGACCCTCAGTAGCGTCACATCGACAAGGAGACGGGTGTCGGCACCGAGCAGCCGACACCAACGCGCATCCACCCCACTCTCATCAGTCACCGCCCTCATCCACCCCAGTCAGGAGACATTCAGCGTGCACGCCGTCATTGTCCGTTTTACCCCGCAGCAAGGGTGTGCCGATCGCCTCGAGGCACTACTGCTGCGCCAAGCCTCGGATAGCCTGGAAAAGGAACGTCACTGCCAGCGCTTCGATGTGGTTCGACTACGGAACGAGAACACCTTCGTCCTCTACGAGCTCTACCGCGACGAAGACGCCTTCAGATGGCATCTGGACACCGACCACTTTCATGCCTTCGATCAGAAGAGCGCACCGCTGGTGGCGGAGAAGAAGGTCCTTCAAGGAGACCTGCGCCAGGCTTGACGCAACCTAGGCGCTGTCCGAAAAGTCGACGAGCGAAGGTTAGACAAGGCAAAAATCGGTGAGAAAGCGCAGTTTACGGGGTGTAAATGAGCATTTTGATCCGATTTTTAACGCCGTATTACCGAGCGCAGGCACTTTTCAGACAAGCCCTAGATCTGCGAGCACACCAACGCTACAGCCACCCCATGGCCTGCATCGCCTGATTGGCAGGCACCAGCACGTAGCGTACGCACACAAACCCCACCAGGCTGAGTGCTAGGGTATAGGGTGCGGCCATCCACACCATGCGGCCGTAGGAAAGGCGAATCAGCGGTGCCACCGCCGAGGTCAGCAGAAACAGGAAGGCAGCCTGGCCATTGGGCATCGCCACCGACGGCAGGTTGGTGCCGCAGGCCACCGCCACGGCCAGCAGGTCGAACTGCTCGGCGCCGATGCGCGCAGCGCTTAAGGCCGAGTGGATTTCGCTGATGTAGACGGTGCCGACGAAGACGTTGTCCGAGACCATCGACAGCAGACCATTGGTCACGTACACCAGGCCCAGCTGCTCACTGCCTTGGCGTGACAGCACCAGCTCGATCACCGGTGCAAACAGATCCTGCTCGATGATCACCGCCACCACCGCGAAGAACACCACCAGCAAGGCGGTGAAGGGCAAGGCTTCCTCGAAGGCCTTGCCAAGGGCGTGCTCCTCGGTGACGCCGAGAAAGGCGCTTGCCAACACAATGACGGCAAGCCCGATCAGCCCCACCGACGCCTCGTGGCGAGCCAGTGCCACCACCAGCCAGACCAGCACCGCCGCCTGCACCCATAGCCTGGCCACCTCGATCAGCGACTGGCCTGCCCGCTCCTGGCGATCGTGCTCGACCAGGATGGCGCGTACCTTGGCCGGTAGACGCTGGCCGTAACCGAAGCAGCGCAGGCTTTCCACCAGCAGGCAGGTGGCAAGGCCTGCCACCAGCACCGGCAGAGTGACAGGCGCCATGCGCAGCACAAATTCGCCAAAGCCCCAGCCAGCCTGCTCGGCGATAATCAGGTTCTGGGGCTCACCGACCATGGTCGTGACACCGCCAAGCGCGGTCCCCATGGCGGCGTGGAGCAGCAACGAGCGCAGAAAGCGACGATAGTCGATCAGGTCCTGGTGGCTGACCTCGGGGAGCCCGCTATCATCGCTGTGGTCATGATCGTCGTGCTGCCCCTTCATCGACGCCACCCGATGATAGATGGCGTAGAAACCCACCGTCACGCTGATCACCACCGCGATCACCGTCAAGGCGTCCAGAAAGGCGGAGAGCGCTGCCGTCGTCACGCAGAAGCACAGCGACAGCAGACGCTTGGACGTGACGCCGATCAGCAGGCGTGTGAACGCCTTGAGCAACAGCTGCTTCATGAAGGTGATGCCCGCCACCATGAACACCAGCAACAGCAGGACGTCCAGGTTGAGCGCCACCTCGTGCATCACACTGTCGGGGCCGGTCATGCCGATGGCCACCGCTTCCAGTGCCAGCAGCCCACCAGGCTGCAGCGGATAGCACTTCAGCGCCATGGTCAGGGTGAAGATGAATTCGACCAGCAACAGCCATCCCGCAACGAATCCCCCAGACCAGGCATAGACCAGGGGATTGATCAGCAGGCAGATCAGGATGGCGGTCTTGTACCAGTCCGGCGAGGGACCGATAAAGTTGCGAAAGAAGGCCTGGGGCAGCGTCGTCACCATCGACCGGCTCCTTGTCGATACGGCGGCGTTTCAGTATGCCGGCGAAAAGCGGCGCAATCCGCGTGACTGCGTCAACAAACCGCCCTGAACCAACGGAGTATCGGCTTGTCACGCCTACCACGCCGGGCTAGCGTGAAAGACGCCACCACACCGATGAGGAATCGCCTGTGAAATGGGCTCGCACCAGCCGTGACAAGATGCACCATCACGCCGATACCATCGGCAACCTGCTCGTGGAAGGCTTTCACTACCTGGGACTCTTCGTCATCGGCGGGATGATCGCCTGGGCCTCGGTGGTCGCCTTCCTCGACATGCTGACCAGTGGCCACGCCAGCGTCGACGACATCCTGCTGCTGTTCATCTATCTTGAGCTGGGCGCCATGGTGGGCATCTACTTCAAGACCAATCACCTGCCGATTCGCTTCCTGTTGTACGTCGCCATCACCGCCCTGACCCGCTACCTGATCGGTGACATTTCCCACCACCCCAAGCCCGACGCCGGTCTCTTGTACCTGTGCGGCGGCATCTTCCTGCTGGCCCTGTCCGTGCTGGCGGTGCGCTTCGCCTCCTACAAGTACCCCTCCAGCAAGCCCATCGACGCCCTCGGCAAGGTGGTCAACAAGACCAACAGCGATCTGTAGGGCGCCCGGGACCAGCGCCCCTGCCCTCGCCCACGTTCACGTTCACGTTCACGTTCAGGTTCACAACTACAGCGACGACAACAGCCCCCGCCAGCCAGCATCGAAAGATACCGGTTGGCGCGGGCTGGGTGTTTACGCGAAGGCTGAAGACCGGAACCAGGTTCCCGTCAGGACTCTATAAGGGCTCTATCAGGGCTCTCTCAGGACTTGTCGGGGGTACCCCGGACCACGTCCCACTGGGGCTGACCCTGCTCGATCAGCACACGCTCGCCGTCGGGGGCCTGCTCCAGACGCGCCACCTGACGCACGCCGTCATACTCCCAGGCCACGTCGTAGCCCAGGGTCTTTTCACGGGTGTCGTTGACGGTGTGGCACCGCTGTTCGGTGGTGGTATAGGTCTGGCCGGCCTCGACCCGACGCTGCACTTCGCGTCCGGCGAAGCCACCGCCGATGGCACCGGCCACGGTGGCGATCTTGCGGCCGCTGCCACCGCCGATCTGGTTGCCCACCAGGCCACCGACCACCGCACCGGCAGCGCTGCCCAGAATGCTGTGCGGGTCCCGGGTCGGCGCCTGGCGTGTCACCTGAACGTTCTCGCAGACCTCTCGCGGCGTGGAGACGGTCTCGGTGACCGGCGTGACGGCGGTAATATCGGCGAACTGCGGCCCCTGGGGCGCCTGCTGCACCTGCCAGGCGCCAAATGCCAGGCCACCAAGGCCAAAGACCGCGAGGGTGGAACCGACGATGATCGACTTGCTCATGCTGTTCTCCTTGCTCCGCCAGAGCGCTCGCTTAGCGTGCGAGAGGCGCCACGGCAGATGTCTTGGCGATGCGATGACACTATCCTAGCCGTTATCGAACAGCGTTCGAAGAACCATGGAGCCACTTGCAAGTTGTTTGTGAGGCTGTCGCAACTCACCGACAAAGGTGCCCCCGATCGGCGACGACGGGCGCTGCTGCCCTCGCCTCTTATGCCATTGCCCCCCCTGCCCACACATCACAACGCCTCGCTGCCGGAGGCAGCGAGGCGTTGGGGGAGACGTGCTAATGGGGCTCACAAGCCGGGAGCGCGGGTCACGGAGCGATCCCGCTGCCCGCACTATCAGTGGCAACGGCCTGTGGCAGCGGCCTATGGCAAGGCCCCGTGACACCGACCAGCGGCTAGATACCCAGCTTGTCCCGGGTCTGGTAGTACCAGGCACCGATGGCGGACAGCGGCACCCTGAGCATGCGGCCGCCAGGAAACGGCAGGTGCGGAAGGCCGGCGAAGGCATCGAAGCGCTCGTCACGGCCGGTCATCACCTCGCTGATCAGGCGACCGGCCAGGTGGGTGCAGGTCACGCCATGACCGGAGTAGCCCTGGGCGTAGTAGACGTTGTCATTGATCACCCCGAACTGGGGCAGTCGGTTGAGGGTCATCAGGAAGGTCCCGCTCCAGGCGTAGTCCACCTTGACCGTCTTGAGCATCGGGAAGGTCTTTTCCATCTTGGGACGAATGACCGCCTCGATGTCCTGGGGGTCCTCGCCGCCGTAGTTGACTCCCCCGCCGTAGATCAGGCGGTTGTCGCGGGTCAGGCGGAAATAGTCGAGCAGATAGTTGCAGTCTTCCACCGCCATGTTGTTGGGCAGAAGCTCCCGGGCCAGGTCCTCGCCGAGCGGCTCGGTGGTGATGATCTGGGTGCCGCAGGGCATCGACTTGGCCTCGAGCTCCGGCATCACGCCGCTCATGTAGGCGTTGCCCGCCATCACCACACGCTCGGCGCGAACGCTGCCGTTGCGGCTCTTCAGTACCACCGGCTGGCCGTGCACCAGCGACTCCACCGGGCTCTGCTCGAAGATCACACCGCCCAGGGATTCCAGCGCCGCCGCCTGGCCCAGTACCAGGTTGAGCGGATGCAGGTGACCGCCGGAGTGGTCCACCAGGGCGCCGGTGTAGCGATCGCTGCCCACCTCGCGGCGACAGGCGTCGCCTTCCAACAGCTCCAGCCCGTCGTGGCCGTAGCGCTGCCACAGCGCCTGATGCTCGCGCAGCCCCTTGAGCTGGCGCTCGTTGCAGGCGGCGAACAGGTTGCCTTCACGCAGGTCGCACTGGATGTCGTAGCGGGCGATGCGCTCACGGATGATGCGATTGCCCTCGAAGGCCATGTCGCCGAGGGCACGCGCGGTGTCGGCGCCGTACTTGTCCTCGATCACGTCCATGTCGCGGCTGTAGCTGTTGACGATCTGACCGCCGTTGCGGCCCGAGGCGCCGTAACCGACCCTGGCCGCCTCCAGTACCACCACCTTGAGGCCCTGCTCCGCCAGATGGAGCGCGGCGGAGATGCCGGTGAAGCCGGCCCCGACCACGCAGACATCACAGCTCACCTCTCCCTCGAGGGCCGGGCGCTGGGGTGAGGCATTGGCCGAGGCGGCATACCAGGACGCGGCATGCTGGACCTCGGCGGCCCCTCCACGGGGATCGGTAGCGGTGGAACGGCTGGACATGACGGACTCCCAAAGTGGTTATTTTATTCAACACTAGATCGCATTCTACGCGGCGAAAGGAGACATCTTCAAGATAAAGACATGGAATAATCACCACCACGCACCGACGCCATAGCCCCACAACGCAGCGAGCCAGGCACCTGGCCTGGCTCGCTGATGGTGCCTCATGCCACCGTCTCGGGCTTGCGCCACCGTCTCGGGATCGCGTCACCTTCTCAGGCCTACGCCACTCTCTGAGCTTCGCGCCACCTTCTCAGGCTTGCGCCACCCCGGGACGTCCTCCAAAGCGGCGACTCACACCCGCAGCAGCAGGTGCTCACGCTCCCAGGACGAAATCACCTGAAAGTACTCACGGTGCTCGGCCCGCTTTACCGCCAGGTAGCTGTTGGTAAAGCGCTCGCCAAGGATACCTGCCAGGGCGTCACACTCGTGCAGCAGGTCCAGCGCCGGTCCGATATCGTCGGGCAGCTTGTTGCCGCCGGACCAGGCCGAGCCGACCATGGGCGGGCGCGGCTCCACCTGGCCGAGCATGCCGAGGTAACCACAGGCGAGTGACGCCGCCATGACCAGGTAGGGATTGGCGTCGGCACCGGCCAGTCGGTTCTCGACCCGGGTGGCCTCGGGCCCGGAGACAGGCACGCGCAGGCCCACGGTACGGTTGTCCATGCCCCACTCGACGTTGATCGGCGCCGAGCCCGAGGTCTCGGTACGCAGCAGCCGCCGGTAGGAGTTGACGTTGGGGGCCAGCAGCGGCATCGCCGAGGGCAGGTAGCGCTGCAGGCCGCCGATGAAGTGGTGGAACAGACGGCTGGGCTGGCCATCCTCGCCGGCAAACAGATTTCGTCCGCTGGCCGGGTCGATCAGGCTCTGGTGAATGTGCATCGAGCTGCCCGGCTCGTTGGCCATGGGCTTGGCCATGAAGGTGCCGTACATGCCGTGGCGCAACGCGGTCTCGCGCAGCACCCGCTTGAACAGCACCACCTGGTCGGCCAGCGCCAGCGGATCACCGTGCTGGAAGTTGACCTCCATCTGCCCGGCGCCCTCTTCGTGGATCAGGGTATCCAGATCCAGGTTCATCGCCTCGCAGTAGTCGTACATCTCCTCGAACAGCGGATCGAACTCGTTGACCGCATCGATGGAGAAACTCTGGCGGCTGCTTTCCTGGCGACCGGTGCGCCCCACCGGCGGCTCCAGCGGGTAGTCGGAGTCGGTGTTGGTCTTGACCAGGAAGAACTCCACCTCCGGTGCCACCACCGGGACCCAGCCACGTGCCTGGTACAGCTCCAGCACACGCTTGAGCACATAGCGCGGCGCCAGCTCCACCGGCTCGCCGCTCAGATAGTGGCAGTCGTGGATGATCTGGGCGGTAGGATCGTCGGCCCAGGGCACCAGGAAGACGGCGTTGGGGTCAGGCACCAGCTCCATGTCCCGCTCGGCAGGATTCCAGAAGCGGATGTCGTCATCGTCGGGATAGCCCCCGGTGACGGTCTGGATAAAGATGGAGTCCGGCAGGCGCGGTCGTCCGCCGTTGAGGTACTTGCCCGCGGGCATGATCTTGCCCTTGAGGATGCCGGTAAGGTCGGTGACCAGGCACTCGACCTCGGTGATGCCGTACTGCTTGAACCAGTCGCTGAGCGCTGGGCTTTCCTGGCGGTTACTCATGAGAGTGTTCCGTTACGTGAGTGTCTCACTCGGTGGCCGAGCCCCGACGTCGCCGGGGCTCTTTCCTTGCAGGGCGGCCCCGGGCGCATCAACGCCCCTGGGCCAATCCCTTCACCGAGCCTTTACCTCTGACCACAGTTGCTGAAAGGTCTGCAGTTGCTGACCGGACAGGCTGGGGGTGAAGACAAGCCGCGCCATGTCCTCTTCGCTGGGCTGGGTCGGCGGCTGGGTCAGCACCTCGTCGAGATGCGGGCGCGCCGCCTCGTTGGGGCTGGCGTAGTAGTTGTAGTTCGACAACTGGGCACCGATCTCGGCGTCCAGGATGAAGTCGATGAACTTGTGCGCGAGCTCCGGGTTGGGTGCCTCGGAGGGGATGACCATGGAGTCGACCCACATCTCGGCGCCTTCGTCGGGAATCACGAAGTCCAGATGTTCGAAGGTCTCCGGGTCCTCATCCTTGAAGTACAGGTAGTCGCCGTTGAAGGACATGCCCACGTGGGTGACGCCCCGGGCCAGCTGCTGCAGGGTCGGTGTGCCGTCGGTGAAGCCCGAGAAGTTGTCGCGATTCTTGGTCTCGATCAGCAGTCTGGCGGCATTCTTCAGGTCATCCAGGCCGCTGCAGTCGAAGCTCGCGCCCAGATAGGCGCAGGCGCTGCCGGTGGCGACCTGACCATCCTGGATCATCGAGAACGGATAGTCGCCGTTGACCTCGGGGTCGAACAGCAACGACCAGCTCTTGGGCGCATCGGGGAAGGTCTCGGTGTTGTAGACAAGGCCCGTGGTCCCCCACTGGTAGGCAGCGGAGTACTCGGCACCGGGATCAAAGCTCGGATCCTTGAACTGCGCCATCAGGTTGTCGAAGTTCGGAATCTGCGAGCGGTCGAGCTTCTGGATCAGGCCGGTCTCGATCATCCGCGGAATGTAGTAGTTCGACGGCACCACGATGTCGTACTGGGAGGTGCCACCGGCATTGAGCTTGGCGATCATCTCCGGGTTCGAGTTGAAGTAGTTGGTCACCACCTCGACGTCATACTTTTCCTCGAAGGCCTCGATGATCTCGGGGTCCATGTACTCGGTCCAGTTGAACAGGTACAGCTTGCCCTCTTCAGCCTGGGCGACGCCTGCGAGCATGGCGGCTGCCACGGCGAGGCCCAGGGCGCTGCGAGTCTTGTTGAGCATCGTTGCTTTCTCCTTGTATTGCTTGGTCTTGTCTGGGTACGTCAGGTGTTGATCGATCTGTTCCGAGATCGCCGCTGTGTCCGCCGATGGCACAGGCGTCATGCCTTGCGCCGATTGACGACGAGGCTTGCCAGGGCGGCCAGTGCCACCGCCGCGATCATCAGTGTGGCGATGGCGTTGATCTCCGGTGACACCCCCTTCTTGATCGCGCCCCAGATATAGATCGGCAGGGTCGCGCTCTCCGGGCCGGAGGTGAAGAAGCTGATGACGAAGTCATCCACCGACAGGGTAAAGGAGAGAAAGAAGGCCGATATCAACGCCGGCTTGATGGTCGGCAGCATGAAGTGCACCACCCGCTTCAAGGGCGAGGCATACAGGTCCTTGGCCGCCTCGAACAAAGACGGATCCAGGCCGACGAAGCGCGAATAGACGATCAGCGCGACGAACGGGATCTGGAAGGTGACGTGGGCAATGATCATGGTGCCCAGCCCCGGCCCCAGGAGCCCGGTCAGCTCGTGTACCTTGACGAAGAAGGCCATCTCCGAGATACCGAAGACGATATCCGGCAGCACGATCGGCAGATAGATCAGCACGATCAGCCAGCCCAGCTTGCGGTGACGGTGGCGATACATGCCATAACCGATCAAGCAGCCGATCACCAGGGCGATCAGCGAGGACGTCAGCGCCAGCACCAGGGTGTTGCCGAAGGCGCTCATGATCTGGTCATTGGCGAACAGCTGGTGGTACCAGCGCAGCGACAGTCCGGTCATGCTGGCCGCGCTGTTGGCGGCGTTGAAGGAGAACAGCACCACCACCGCCAGCGGCAGGTAAAGAAACACCAGGGTCAGCCACCAGAAGGCACTCAGACCTCGCTTGAGTGTGCGCTTTCTCATATCACCACCTCCTCACCGCCGCCGAGTCGCTTGCCGATCCGGCGCATGGCATAGAGTCCGGCGAAGGTCGCCAGCAGCATCAGGATGGCGCCGGCGGCGCCCAGCGGCCAGTTCGACCCACCGGAGAACTGGTTGGCCACCAGATTGCCGAGCATCAGCGCCTTGCCGCCGCCCAGCAGTTCCGGAATCACGTACATGCCGAAGGCCGGAATCGCCACCAGCACGATCCCGGCGAGCAGCCCCGGCAAGGTCTGGGGAAAGACCGCGTGCCAGAACGCCTTCACCGGGGTGGCGTAGAGGTCCTGGGCGGCCTCCACCTGGGCGGTGTCGAGCTTCTCGAAGGCGGCGTACAGCGGCAGCACCATGAACGGCAGGAAGTTGTAGACCAGCCCCAGGGTCACCGCGAAGTTGGACGGATACAGCCCCATGTTGGGGGCGATCAGCCCCAGCGACTCGGCGACGCTGGAAAGCGGCGTCCCCGGCGCCAGCAGGTTCATCCAGCCGAAGGTGCGGATGACCTGATTGGTCCAGGACGGCACCACCACCAGCAGCAGCATGATCGGCCGCCATTTCGCCCGGCAGGTGGTGATGTAGTAGGCGATCGGATAGGCCACGATAACGACCAGGCCGGTCGCCACCAGGGTCTGCCACAGCGACCTCAACAGGGTGTAGAGGTTGCCCGGGCTCCAGCCCAGAAAGCCAAAGCCGGCAAGCTGCTTGAACGAATCCAGCGACAGCGGCATCTGCGGCAGGCCGTAGGGCCCGTTGGTCATGAAGGCCACGCCCATCAGGTAGGCGCTGGGCAGCACCAGAAAGACGATGATCCAGGCCGCGCCGGGTGTCACGGTAAAGAGAAGATGGCGCGCTTCTCTGACCATGCCCTGGCTGCGTCCGAGGACAGCGGTATCGGTCATGACATGCCCCCTCAGTTGGCCACGGTGACGAGGTCTTCCGGGGCGACCACCAGGGTCACCTCGTCGCCGACCTCGGGCAGTCGGCGCCCGCGATTGTTGATGGTGGCCTGCAGGGTGGTGTCACCGACCGCGAGACGGAACTCGGCGTGGCTACCACGATAGAGCCGTTCGGTGATCCGCCCGACCAGGTGGTTCACCCCCTGATGACGACCCAGACGCACGTCCAGCGTCTCGGGGCGAATCAGCAACAGCTCACCGCCTCCCTGCTGTGGCGTGTCGAGATCGGTCTCGAGCTCCAGCTCGCCAAGCTCGGTGGTCACGCGCTGGCCCTGGCGTGCGCTGATCGGATAGAGGTTGGCATGGCCCATGAAACGGGCGACGAAGGCGTTGACCGGGCGCTCGTAGACCTCCCGAGGTGGCCCCACCTGCTGGATGGTCCCGCCATTGAGCACGGCAATGCGATCGGACATCACCATGGCCTCGTCCTGATCATGGGTCACGAAGACGAAGGTCATGCCCAGGCGCTTCTGCACCCTCAGCAATTCGACCTGTAGCTGGCTGCGAAGGCCGGCGTCGAGCGCCGACAGCGGCTCGTCCAGCAGCAGCACGTCGGGCTCGCAGACCAGCGCCCGGGCCAGCGCGATGCGCTGACGCTGTCCGCCGGAGAGCTGATCGATGCGCCGATCGATCAGATCGCCCAACTGGATGAACTCGGCGATGCGCTCGACCCGAGCCTCGCGCTCGGCACGGTCGACACCCCGCATCTTGAGGCCGAAGGCCAGGTTGTCGCGCACCGACAGGTGGGGAAACAGCGCGTAGGACTGAAACACGGTATTGACGCTGCGATGGTGCGGCGCCACCTCGGTGACGTCGCGCTCACCGATGGTCAGGCGTCCCTGATCGGCGTCTTCCAGACCCGCCAGGATGCGCAGCAGCGTGGTCTTGCCACAGCCCGATGGGCCCAGCAGGGTAAAGAACTCGCCGGCCTCGATGGTCAGATCGACGCCATCGAGCGCCACCGTACTGGCGCCGAAGCGCTTGTGCAGGCCCTGCATATGGATCGCGGAGGCGGTCCGCTCGGAGCCGGCGGCAGCGACGCCCGGGCGTGCGCCATCATGGGGCTCATCCCGGCGCTGTGAATGGCGCTCGGCGGTGGAGGTCTCGGTCATAGGGGCATTCCTCGTCGTTGTCGGCAGCTCACAGCCGATCGCGAAGCTTGTAGAAGTGGGTGGCCAGCAGCAACAGCGGTGTTCTCAACAGGCGACCGCCGGGGAAGCGACGATGGGGCATGGCGGCAAAGACGTCGAAGCGCTCGCTCTGCCCGGCGATGGTCTCGGCCAGCAACTTGCCGGCCAGTCCCGCCATGGCCATGCCATGACCGGAGTAGCCTTGCGCATAGTAGAGGTTGGCGGCCAGTCTGCCGAAGTCAGGGGCGCGATTGAGCGTGATGGCCACGTCACCGCCCCAACGGTAGGCGATCTCGACATCGTCGAGCACCTTGAACAGGCGCCGGATCTTGCCGTCGATGCGCGCCTCGAGCCCCTTGGGCGGGCGCCCGTCGTAGCTGACTTCACCGCCATAGATCAGGCGTCGATCCGCCGACAGCCGATAGTAGTCGAGCACAAAATTGGCATCCGACAGGGCGTCATTCTTCGGCAGCACCTGGGCCGCCTGCTGCTCGCTCATCGGCTCCGTGGCGATCATGTAGTTGGCACAGCGCATGATGCGCCCGCGCATCTCCGGCAACAGGTCGATGCCGTAGGCGTTGGTCGCCACCACCACGCTATCGGCGGTGACCTGTCCTGCGGCGGTCTTCACCCGGGCAGGCTCGCCTTTGGTCACCGCGGTGACCGGGCTGTGCGAGTGGAAGATCGCCCCCGCCTGCTGGGCGGCCCTGGCCAGGCCGAGGGTATAGTTGAGCGGATGCAGATGCCCGCCCTCGGCCTCCCACAGGGCCGCCGGGTAGGCGTCGGTGACCACATGTTCGCGCAGCGACTGCCCTTCGCGCCATTCCAGCGCCTGGTAGTCGTACTTGTGCGCCATGGTCTCCTGGAAGGCGCGCAACTCGCGCACATGGCGCGGCTTGACCGCCGCATGCAGGTAGCCCCAGGCAAGGTCGCAGGGAATGGCGTGACGCTCGACCAGCTGTGCGGTCAGGCGCACCGCTTCGCGGCTCATTTCCCAGATATCGCGGGCCGCCGACAGGCCAAGCGCCTGTTCCACGGTGTCCATGTCGGTACCGAGCCCGGGCAGGATCTGGCCGCCGCTGCGACCGGAGGCGCCATGGCCGACGTCATGGGCTTCCAGCACCACCACCTTGTAGCCTTGCTCGGCCAGATGCAGCGCCGCCGAACAGCCCGTCACCCCGGCCCCGATCACACAGACGTCAGCGCGAACGTCGCCCTCGAGCCTGGGTGTCGGCAACAGCTCGACCCGGACGGAATCGCGGTACCAGGAGGCGGCCTCGGACGTGGAGGAATCTGTCATAGAGAGTCCGTATTGGTTGCGCAATGCGCTTGTTGTTATTGAATCTCGCACCTTCGCATGAAGGTGACACCGACAGTGTGCCACTTTCTCGCCACCAGGCGTCAAGTATCCAATAACACTAAATTCCTGACTTCAACGTCAGCGATTCGATACCTAAAGCGGCTGACGCACCAACATCAACACTTCACGTCACGCATCCCGCTCGATGGAAGTCGCCTTGGCGACGCTCACGCTTCGAACGTAAGCCGGCTCGCCCGGAAGCGCTCGAATCCAAGATGCCAGACGTGGAAAACTCAACGCAAAGCAATGACAGAGCGTCAGTCTCTCGTTTCATCGCCAAGAGTATAAGCGAGACATCATGTCAGCGAAGCGAAGACGTTGGCGGTTTGATCAAAGACCCAGGAGGCGCCATCAGTCGCCAGATACACCCGCATCGCTCTTCCCCAGCGCCGCCAGAAAGGCTTCCAGCACCCGATGCGGGCGGCGGTCACGGCGGGTGATGGCGACGAAGGGCGTCTCGTAGGCGGCGCTCTCGGAACACAGCTCACGCAGTCGTCCCTGCGCGACCCAGAGATTGGCGTGGTGATCCGGCAGATAGCCGATGTAGGCCCCGGTCAGGATAAGAAAGGCCGCGCCTTCCCGGTCGGACGCGGTGGCGCTGGGCTTGAGCCCGACATGGCGCTCACGGCCGGCTTCCGACAGCGGATAGGACGGTACCACGGCGTCCCACTGCCCCAGCGCCTGCCACCCGCCCAGCGCCTCCAGCGCCGTCGATGGCTCGGCAAACAGCGGATGCCCCCGGCCACAGTAAAGCCCGGAGCGTTCGCTGTAGAGCGCCTGGCTATCGACGCTGGCAGGCAGGTTGACCGCCGGAACGACACCGACATGCAGGCGTCCGTCGAGCACCCCGCGGGCGATCTCGCCGGGAGGGTCCATGTGCATGTTGATGCGCACCTCTGGGCCCTGGGCCTTGAGGCTTGCCAGGGCATGGGTGATACGCATCTCGGGTGAGCTGACCAGGGTATCGGTGATGCCGATATTGAGTTCGCCGCGCAGGCTGTGGTGCAGCGCATTGACCTCGGTGCGAAAGGCTTCCAGTCCCGACAGCAGACGCCGGGCCCCTTCCAGCACCTCCCGTCCTTCCTCGGTCAGGGCGAAGCCGCCTCGCCCCCGCCGACAAAGCTTGAGCCCCAGGCGCTTTTCCAGGTCGCCCATATGCAGGCTGATAGCCGAACGACTGATGCCAAGCTCGTTCTCGGCGGCGGAAAATCCACCACACTCGGCCACCGCCTTGAACACCCGCAATAGACGAATATCGAAGTCGGTGACCGGGCTCTGCCGGCTCACGCGCTTCCTCCGCCGGACCGCCCCCGGTCTGCGCAGGCAGGACAGCGTGGATCGCGCCCCAGCCGATAGTGACGCCACTCGCCACTCAGGCCGTCGAAGGTGGCAAGCCCCCGGTGGGGCCTGCCGGCCCCGGACAACAGCTTGACCGCCTCCAGCGCCTGGAAGCAGCCGATCAGCCCCACCAGCGGCGAGATGACGCCACTCTCGGCGCAGGACAGGGCCTCGTCGCCCTGATCATCCGGCGGATACAGGCAGGCGTAGCAGGGACTCGTCTCGTCACGCGGGTCGAACACCGCAAACTGCCCGGAAAAGCGGATCGCAGCGCCGGAGACCAACGGCACCCCGGCGGCGACGCTGGCGGCATTGATGGCGTAGCGGCTGGAAAAGCGATCGGTGCAGTCGAGGATGACGTCCGCCTCCCGCGCCGCCTGGACCAGCCCCTCGGCGTCCAGATGGCGCTCGATGGCGCTGACCCGGCAGCCTGCATTGAGGGCGATGGCAGACTCGGCGGCCGACAGGGCCTTGTTGCGTCCCAGGTCCTGCTCCTGGTGGGCGATCTGGCGCTGCAGATTGGAGATCTCGACCATATCGGCGTCGGCGATGGTCAGCTGTCCGACTCCGGCGGCGGCCAGGTACAGCGCCACCGGCGAGCCCAGGCCACCGGCACCGACGATCAGTGCGCGCGAAGCAAGCAAGCGCTCCTGGCCGTCGATGTCCACTTGGGGAAGCATGATCTGGCGGCTGTAACGCAGCAGGTCCTGGTCATTCATGAAAACTCACTTGTCCTCGAACTCTTCGATATCCGGCACGTGCAGGGCAAAATCTTCCTTCACTTCTTCCATCACCACGTAGCTCTTGGATTCCTTGACCCCGGGCAGGGTCAGCACCACGTCGCCAAGTAGCTGACGATAGGCGGACATCTCGGGAATTCTGCACTTGAGAATATAGTCGAACTGCCCGGACACCAGGTGGCACTCCTGGATCTGCGGCAGCTTCGACACGGCTCGACGGAACTCGTCGAACACCGCCGGAGACTGGGTCTCCAGACTGATCTCGACGAACACCAGTAGATTGGCCTTGAGCATGCGCGGGTTGAGGATCGCCTTGTAGCCACGGATCACCCCGGATCGCTCGAGGCGCTTGACGCGTTCCAGACACGGCGTGGTGGACAAGCCCACCTGGGCGGCGAGATCCACATAGGACACCCGGGCGTTTTCCTGCAGGCAACGCAGAATCTTCAGATCGATACGGTCGAGGGAGCGGTTCTTGGTTTTCATTGTGGTCCTGAACGCTGGTCTGACGGCGAGGGGCACGCAAGGAAAGAATCGACCAAAAAGGCCTGGTCGCAAAGCATTTCACGACAATCTCTCGCGCCCAATCGCTTGGTGGCAAAACATTTTACTGATAATCAGTATCACATGCCCCCAACAGACTCCAGTCCCGGCTTCAACGTTGCATGCCCCACTGCCCCAGCGTCACCCGAGGGTGGCCCCCCAGGTCATGCACGCTGTCGCAGCGAACATAGCCCAGCGCTTCAAGATGCTCTCGCACCCGCTCAGCCTGCTCGTAGCCGTGTTCCATCAACAGCCAGCCGCCCGGCCGGAGGAAGCTCCGGGCGCGCTCGGCGATGGCAAACAGATCGGCCAGGCCATGGTCGGCGGCCACCAGCGCCGAGCTTGGCTCGAAGCGCACATCGCCCTGCCCCAGGTGAGGATCCTGCGGGTCGATATAGGGCGGGTTGGCCACGATCAGGTCGAAGCGCTCATCATCGAGCGCATCGAACCAGTCGCTCTGGCGAAATCGTACCGCCAGACCATGTCGCTCGGCGTTGCGCCGCGCCAGCGCCACCGCCTCAGGGGACAGATCGACGCCCTCGACCCGCCAGCCGGGGCGCTCGCTGGCAAACGCCAGGGCGATGGCGCCGGTGCCGGTGCCCAGGTCGAGCAAGGCGCCGGGCTGGGCGTCGCTCCTGGCGCCGGTCTTGGCATCGGTCTTGGTATCGGCCCGGGCCAGCGCGGCCTCCACCAGGGTCTCGGTATCGGGGCGGGGAATCAGGGTGCTGGGCGAGGTCGCCAGGGCCAGCCCCCAGAATTCGCGTTCACCGGTCAGGTAGGCCACCGGCATGCCCTGGGCACGCGCCGCCACCCAGGCCTCGAAGCGGGCCCGGGCCAGCGTCGCCATGGGCTTGTCGCCCCAGGTGTAGAGCCAGGTGCGATCGACCTTCATCGCCGCCATGGCCAGCACCTCGGCGTCGAGTCGCGGCGTCGGGCTGCCGGCGGCCTCGAGGCGGCGGGTCGCCCGGGCGATCAGCACATCACAGCGCATCAGCCGTCCTGTTGCAGAGCGGCTAGCTGCTCCGCCTGGTACTCGTGGATCAGCGGGTCGATGACCTCGTCGAGGCCGTCGCCGGTGACCACCTCGTTGAGCTTGTACAGGGTCAGGTTGATGCGGTGATCGGTGATCCGCCCCTGGGGGAAGTTGTAGGTACGTATGCGCTCGCTGCGATCGCCGGAGCCCACCAGCGAGCGACGGGCGTCGGCCTGTTCCTGGCGCTGGCTGTCCTGGGCCGACTGCTTGAGCCGCGCCGCCAGCAGCGACATCGCCTTGGCCCGGTTCTTGTGCTGACTGCGCTCCTCCTGACACTCCACCACCACACCGCTGGGCAGGTGGGTGATGCGGATTGCCGAGTCGGTGGTGTTGACGTGCTGACCGCCGGCGCCGCTGGAGCGAAAGGTGTCCACCCGCAGGTCGGCCGGGTTGATGTCGATGTCACTGACCTCGTCGGCCTCGGGCATCACCGCCACGGTGCAGGCCGAGGTATGGATGCGGCCCTGGGATTCGGTGGCGGGAACCCGCTGAACGCGATGGGCACCGGACTCGAACTTGAGCCGGGCGTAGACGCCCTCGCCCTTCACCCGAGAGATGATCTCCTTGTAGCCGCCCTGCTCGCCGTGGCTGGCACTGACCACCTCGACCTTCCAGCCATGGTTCTCGGCGTAGCGCGAGTACATGCGAAACAGGTCGCCGGCGAACAGCGCCGCTTCGTCACCGCCGGTTCCCGCGCGCACCTCGAGAAAGACGTTACGCCCATCATCGGGATCCTTGGGCACCAGCAGACGCTTGAGTTCGGCCTCCAGCTCCTCGAGCTTGGCCACGCCCTCCTCGCGCTCCATCTGGGCAAGCTCGCGCATGTCGGCGTCGGCGTCCTCGGCCATCTGCTCTGCGGTGGCCACGTCTTCCTCGACGCCACGATAGCGGCGCCAGGCGTCGACCAGCGACTCGAGCTCGGCGTATTCGCGGGAGTAGTCGCGAAAACGTGGCTGATCGCTGATCACGTCGGGCTCCGACAACAGGGCAGAGAGTTCCTCGAAGCGGTCGACGAAGGCATCGAGGCGCTCACGCAGAGAAGCTTTCATCGGCAAATCCTTGAAATCATGTAAGAAGGCGCATTGCGGTCAAGCCAGGCCCGGCTAGTTCCGGGACTCGGGCTCGCCCAGCAGCAGTTCGACGGCAGCCTCGAGCAGGTCCTGGCGCTCATCGGCGGCGGCACCCCGCAGGGCCAGGGTGGGCTGATGCATCAGGCGATTGGTCAACTGGTGGGCCAGGCGACGCACCACGGCCTCGGGATCCTCGCCCTTAGCCAGGCGCTCCAGCGCCTGGGTCTGGGCCTCGTCACGCAGCCGTTCACCCTTGGCACGCACGTCGCGGATCACCTCGCCGGCCCCGCGCACCCGGCGTTCCTTGTGCCAGTGGGCCACGCCGTGCTCGATCAGCGCCTCGGCCTGGTCCGCCGCCACCTGGCGGTGACGTCGGTTTTCCTCGATGACCTCGTGCAGGTCATCGACGGTATAAAGGAAGATGTCGCTGAGCTCGCCGACCTCTGGCTCGATGTCACGCGGCACGGCGATATCGACCATGAACACCGGACGGTGGCGGCGACGCTTGAGCGCCCGCTCGACCATGCCCTTGCCAAGAATCGGCAAGGGCGCCGCGGTGGACGAAATGACGATGTCGGCCTTTTCCAGGGCGACGGGGATCTCGTCGAGGCTGATGGCCTGGCCGCCCAGGCTGCCGGCCAGGGCACTGGCCCGCTCGCGGGTGCGGTTGGCCACCGTCAACTGGTGCACCCCGGCTTCATGCAGGTGGCGCGCCACCAGCTCGATGGTCTCGCCGGCACCGATCAACAGCGCCCTGGCGCGCGAGAAATCGTCGAAGATTCGACTGGCCAGACTGACCGCCGCGTAGGCCACGGAGACAGGGTTCTCGCCGATGGCGGTCTCGGTGCGCACCTGCTTGGCCACCGCGAAGGTATGCTGGAAGAGCCGCTCCAGCTCCCCGCCGAGCCCGCTGGCGTCCCTGGCCGCCTGGTAGGCATCCTTGAGCTGGCCCAGGATCTGGGGTTCGCCCAGCACCATGGAATCGAGACCCACGGCGACGCGCATCAGATGGCGCGCGGCGTCGCCTTCCAGATAGTGGTAGGCGCAGTGCAGCAGGTCCTCGCGGGGCAATGCATGAAACCGACTCAACCAGTCGAGCACCTCGCTCTCCCCGCTCGACTCGGTCACGCAATAAAGCTCGGTGCGATTGCAGGTCGACAGCACCGCAGCCTCATGCACACTCGGCAGCGCGCGCAGCTCGGAGAGCGCCCGGGTGAGTTGCGAGGGGCCAAAGGCCACCTTTTCGCGCACCTCGACGGCCGCGGTTCGATGGTTGATGCCAAGGGCAAGCAGGGTCATGCGTTCGACGTCTTCATCAGATGATGTCCGGAGCGGCCAACCAGGCCGCTCCTGCAAGGCGCATATCCTACCATAGGCAGCTCTGACCTCGCTCCCCCGGGCATTGACCTTTGCCAAGACTCCCCAAGCCGTTATGCTGAGAATTCTCATGGAGAAGATGACGCCTCAATGCCCCCGAACGCGCGCCACGGAAAGCTGACCTGCACTCTGGCCACCCTGTCACTGACGGCGTGGCTCGCCGGCTGTCAGAGCTTTTCCTACAGCCCAGGCAGCGCGTCACAGGCTGACCCCATGGCCGGTGCTCCACCGATCACCCGTGGACTCGATGCCGACGGCCTGTCGACGCTGCTGATTGCCGAAATGGCCGGTCAGCGGGGCGACTATCGACGCGCCACCGAAGGCTACCTCAAGGCAGCCGAGCGCTATCACTCCGCCGCCCTGGTCGAGCGCGCGACCCTGGCTTCACGCTTCACCGATGACACCGCCCTGATCGAACGCGCCGCGCGCCGCTGGCAGGAGCTGGCGCCCGAAGCGCCGGTGGCCGCCCAGATCCTGGGCAACCTCGCCGGTGGACGCGGCAACTGGGACGAAGCCCTGAAACAGCGGCTGATCGCGGCCGATGACGACACCGACATCACTCGCTTCGTCGATACCGCCCTGTCCAGCGGCGGCGATCCGGCGGCGCTCGCCGGCACCCTCGAACAGGCGCTCGACGAGCCCACACTCCCCGAGTCGAGGCAAGACGACCTGCGCCTGGCGCTTGCCCTGACCGACTCGGCCCAGGGGGATAATGAGGGCGCCCAGCGACGAATTGCCGCACTGGGAAACAACAGTCGCGACAACCCCCAACGGATTCTCGCCGAATCACGCATCGCCCTGGACGCCGGCAAGTACCACCAGGCCCGCCTGGCGGCCAAACGCGGCCTCAACCTCTCTCCCGGCGACCCCCGCTTTCTGTTGTTGATGGCGCGGGCCGACATTCGCCTGGGCAACCTGGTGTCGGCCGAGAGCAGCACCGACACCCTGCTCGAGACCCGTGGCGACAACCCCCTCTTGCGGGTCGGCCTGGCCCAGCTCTATCTGGAAGAAGGCCACCACGACCCGGCGCGCCGGCTGCTGCTGCCGCTGGTCGATGATCCCCAGGCACCCAGCGCCCTCTATCTATTGCTTGGCAGCATCGCCGAGCAGGAAGACGAGGTCGACAACGCCCTGCTCTACTATCGCCGGGTACCGCCGGGCCCTGACTTCCTGCTGTCGCGACAGCGCGCGGCCAGCATGCTGATCGAGGCCGACCGGCTGCTGGACGCCCGGGCCTTTCTGCGGGTCGAGCGGCTGCGTCACGACGATGCCTATACCGGCCTGGTCATCACCGAAGTGCAACTGCTCGACCAGCAAGGTCTCGAGCCCGAGGCCGAAGCGCTGCTCAACCGCGAGCTGGCGCGCAGCCCCGAGGATGGCGACCTGCGCTACTTCCGCGCCATGCGTGCCTGGAGCGAAGGCGACCTGGACACCTCCGAACAGGATCTGCGCACCCTGGTCGAACAGCAGCCGGACAACGCCGTTGCGCTCAATGCCCTCGGCTACACCCTGGCCGATGCCGGCGACCCCGATGATCTTGACGAGGCCAGGCGACTGATCCAGCGGGCCTACGAACTCTCGCCGGACAACCCCGCCATCCTCGACAGCCTGGGCTGGGTCGCCTACCGTGAGGGCAAACCGGAGGTTGCGCTACCCTGGATCGAGCGCGCCTGGCGCGAGATCGCCGATCAGGAGGTCGCCGCCCACCTGATCGAGGTGCTGTGGGACCTGGGCCAGAAGCAGCGCGCACGCGAGCTGTTGCAAGAAGCCCAGCAACGCTTCCCCGAGCGCCCGCTGATCGTCGATCTCCTCGATCGGCGCCCCGAAATCAGGCCTGAGCCAACGGCAACAGCGCCTTGACCGCCCCGACACCACGACCACTACCCGCAAGGACCCCGCGATGATGTCTTGTTTTCGCCTGACCGCCGCCGCCCTGGGGCTCGGCCTGCTGGCCGGCTGCGCCACCTCCCAGAGCGTCACCGAGCCGCGCCAGGAGCGCCAGGCCGGTGACTGGGAAGCCCAGACCGAACAGGTGGAAGCCTTCACCTCCTGGAACCTGACCGGAAAGGTGGGCCTGCGCACTCCGCAGGAATCCACCAGCGCCAACCTCGACTGGCGCCAGACCCCCTACCACTATCGCCTGCTGGTCACCGGCCCCATGGGCGCCGGCCGCAGTACCCTGGAAGGACGCGACGGTCGCGTCTCGCTGACCACCAGCGAGGGACGCTTCGAGGCCGACAGCCCCGAAGCCCTGATGGAACAGCGCATGGGCTGGTCGCTACCGGTCTCGAGCCTCACCGACTGGGTGCGCGGCCTGCCCGCCGACGACAGTGACTTCGAGATGACCGACGACGAACTCGGCTTCCCCGCTTCACTTGAACAGGACGGCTGGGAGATCGACTACCGCGGCTGGAAGGATGTGAACGGCACCTGGCTACCCAACCGGCTGGTCATGACCTATGACGACCTGCGCGCCACCCTGGTGGTGAACCAGTGGCAGCCACTGGAACAGTAGTCGCGCCGGCTCCCGCCCCAGATGGCGGGAGCCTGTCTCCCGGGTAAAATGAAGCACCATCGCCCTCTGCCTCCTGTGGACGTGCTCCTTGCAGCAAGCTCCCTATAGAGAGAAGCAAAGAGAGCCGTCATCGATCCCGGTCGCCGATGGCAGGCGCCGCCCCCAGCCACCGATCGCCATCACTTCGGTCAGCCGATCCCTGGACAGCACCCTTTATAGACTCCCCCATGCCCGACACCTCTTTCTCTTCCGATGCCAGCGCGCAGCCGACCCTGACGTTGCCGGCGCCGGCCAAGCTCAATCGCATGCTGCATATCGTCGGCCGTCGCGACGACGGCTACCACGAGCTGCAGACGCTGTTCCAGTTCCTCGACCACGGTGACGATATCCACCTGCGCCTGCGCCAGGACGGTGAGATAACCCTGACCGACCGTCTCGAGGGCGTACCCCGCGAGGCCAACCTGCTATGGCGGGCCGCCGATCTGCTCAAGCGCGAGACCGGCTGCGCGCTCGGTGCCGATCTAGGCGTCACCAAGCGCCTGCCCATGGGTGGTGGTCTGGGCGGTGGCAGCAGCGACGCCGCCAGCGTACTGGTCGGGCTGAATCATCTGTGGGGCCTGGGACTGACGACCCGGCGTCTGGCCGAACTGGGCCTGTCGCTGGGCGCCGATGTGCCGGTATTCGTCCACGGCCAGGCCGCCTGGGCGGAAGGCGTCGGCGAACGCCTTGTCGCGGTGGCACTCGACACCCCCTGGTTCGTGGTCGTGCACCCGGGTGTGGCGGTCTCCACCCCTGCCGTGTTCACTGCGCCGGAATTGACACGGGACACCCCCGCCATTACCATGGCGCGCGCACTCAAGGGGGGAGCGTCAAGCTGGCGCAACGATTGCGAGGACACCGTCAGGCAAGCCTATGCTGAGGTGGCTCGTGCCCTGGACTGGCTCAACGCCCGGGCGCCGTCAATATTGACGGGTACCGGCGCGTGCGTTTTTGCCCGTCTGGAGTCGGAGGCCGAGGCCGTCCAGTTGCTGGACGAGATCCGATGCCAACAGCCGACCTGGCACGCCTTCAAGGCCCTGGGCCTGAATCGATCGCCTCTCCTCGACGCCCTGCCCGCGTGAGGCAGGACGTATGCTGGGGTATAGCCAAGCGGTAAGGCAGCGGTTTTTGGTATCGCCATGCGGAGGTTCGAATCCTCCTACCCCAGCCAACTTCCTTCTGAGTCCTGGACTCACTCCCCCAGGCTCACACTGAAGACCCAACACAGCAAAGGTGGCTGCGCGTGTCAAAATTGATGGTTTTCGCCGGGAATGCCAACCCCGAACTCGCCCGTAAGGTCGCCGAGAGCCTGGACAGCCGACTGGGTAATGCCACGGTCGGCCAGTTCAGCGATGGCGAGGTCGCGGTCGAGATCAACGAGAACGTGCGCGGCAAGGATGTCTTTATCCTGCAGTCCACCTGTGCACCGACCAACGACAACCTGATGGAACTGATCCTGATGGTTGACGCCCTGCGCCGGGCCTCGGCCACCCGTATCACTGCGGTGGTGCCCTACTTCGGCTACGCCCGCCAGGATCGCCGCGTGCGCTCCGCCCGGGTGCCGATCTCGGCCAAGATCGTGGCCGACATGATGGTCAAGGCCGGCGTCGACCGGGTCATGACCATGGACCTGCACGCCGACCAGATCCAGGGCTTCTTCGACGTGCCCGTGGACAACGTCTACGGCTCGCCGATCCTGCTCGACGACATCGAGCGTCAGAACTACGACGACCTGGTCGTGGTCTCTCCCGATGTCGGCGGCGTGGTCCGCGCCCGAGCCATCGCCAAGCAGCTCAACGCTGACCTGGCGATCATCGACAAGCGTCGTCCCCAGGCCAACCAGGCCCAGGTGATGCACATCATCGGTGATATCCAGGACCGCACCTGCGTGGTGGTGGACGACATGATCGATACCGCCGGCACCCTGTGCAAGGCGGGCGAAGCGCTCAAGGAACACGGCGCCAAGCGCGTGGTCGCCTACGCCACCCACCCGATCCTGTCGGGCCCAGCGGTGGACAACATTGCCGAGTCGGTGCTGGACGAAGTGGTGGTGGCCGACACCATCCCGCTGTCCGACACCGCGCGTCGCAGCGGCCGTATCCGCCAGCTCAGCGTGGCCGGCCTGATCGCCGAAGCGATCCGCCGCGTCAGCAACGAGGAATCCGTCAGCGCGATGTTCCACTAAGCGACGTATCGCGCGGGAAACGCGCCCCGACAACCGGGGCATCTGGAACCACCGAGGTCTGGTCGCGGGCTCGGTGGCTTCCTTACTTTAGCCAAGAGGCAATTTCATGTCTGATTACAAACTTACCGCCAATGTTCGTAACGACCTGGGGAAAGGTGCGAGCCGCCGCCTGCGTCGTGCGAACCAGCAAGTCCCCGCCATCATCTACGGTGGTGAAAAGACGCCGCAGCCGATCGCCGTCGACAAGACTGCGTTCTACAAGGCGCTGGAAGACGAAGCCTTCTTCTCTTCCGTCATCAACCTTGAGGTTGACGGCAAGTCTCAGCAGGTCGTGGTGCGTGACCTTCAGCGCCACCCGTACAAGCCGCTGGTGACCCACGCCGACTTCCTGCGCATCGATGCGACTCACGAGATCACCATGCGCGTTCCGCTGCACGTGGTCGGTCAGGACGAGTCCAAGGCGATCAAGGAGCAGGACGGTGAACTGCACCAGCTGGCCAACGAAGTCGAGATCAGCTGCCTGCCGAAGGACCTGCCCGACTACCTCGAGATCGACATCACCGAGGTCGAGATCGGCAGCACCCTGCACCTGTCCGACCTCAAGGTTCCGGCTGGCGTGACCATCGTCGAGCTGAGCCACGGTGAAGAGCACGACCAGGCCATCGTCAACGTGACCAAGGCCAAGGTCATGCAGTCCGAGGAAGAAATCGCCGAGGAAGAAGCCGCCGCCGCCGAGGCCAGCGAAGAAGCTGCCGCCGAGGAAGCGAAGGACGAAGCCAAGGACGAAGACGAAGAAGGCGACAAGGAGTAATCCTTTTCTGCCGGATTCAGGGGCCACTGCGGTGGCCCTTTTCGTTTCCGAGGGCTTTGCCCATGGCCTCGTCGCCAAGGCCCTGAGCAAAGCGCTTGCCCCGCACCGCTGACCGGAGAGACCACCATGACAAGGATCAAGGCGCTGATCGGCCTTGCCAACCCTGGCACCCAGTACGAGGCGACGCGTCACAACGCCGGCGCCTGGCTGGTGGAGGAAGTCGCGCGTCAGTCCAGCGCCGAGCTGCGCCCGGAGAAGAAGTTTCTCGGCCTCTACGCCAAGGCCTTTGTCGAAGGCAGCGACCTGCACCTGCTGGTGCCGACCACCTACATGAACCGCTCCGGTGCCTCGGTGGCGGCGCTGGCCAACTTCTTCAAGCTGGCCCCCGACGAGATGCTCATCGCCCACGACGAGCTCGACCTGCCCCCCGGCAGCGCGCGCTACAAGCAGGGCGGCGGCCACGGCGGCCACAATGGCCTGCGCGACATCATCAGCGCCCTGGGCAACGACAAGTCCTTCCATCGTGCGCGCATCGGCATCGGTCATCCCGGCAGCGCCAAGCTGGTCACCAACTACGTGCTGGGCCGTCCCGGCAAGACCGAGCGCGAGGCCATCGACGGCGCCCTGATCGAGTGCCTGGCGACATTGCCCCAGGCGCTATCCGGCGACTGGGCCAAGGCCATGAACCGCCTGCACAGCCACTCTGCCTGACCCGGCGGGCGCCAACAGGGGCAGCAGGTGGTTGCACCGCCCGGGCTGTCCCCGCCTGGCCCGACGTCATACACTGTGCGCCGACTTCTTTCACTTCACGCCTTCAGGAACCACCCATGGGATTCAACTGCGGCATCGTTGGTCTGCCCAACGTCGGCAAGTCCACCCTCTTCAACGCCCTGACCAAGTCCGGCATCGATGCAGAGAACTTCCCGTTCTGCACCATCGAGCCCAATGTCGGCATCGTCCCCATGCCGGACCCGCGCCTCGACAAGCTCGCCGAGATCGTCAAGCCGCAGAAGGTGGTGCCCACCACCATGGAATTCGTCGATATCGCCGGCCTGGTCGCCGGTGCCTCCAAGGGTGAAGGTCTCGGCAACCAGTTCCTCGCCAATATCCGCGAGACCCAGGCCATCGCCCACGTGGTGCGCTGCTTCGACAACGATAACGTCATCCACGTGGCCAACCAGGTCGACCCGGCGGCGGATATCGAGACCATCAACCTGGAGCTGGCCCTGGCTGACCTCGACACCGTAGAGAAGGCCATCCAGCGCCTGGTTCGCGTGGTCAAGGGCGGCGACAAGGACGCCATTGCCACCAAGGCGGTGCTCGACAAGATCCAGCCGCACCTGGCCGAAGGCCAGCCGCTGCGCAGCTTCGATCTGAGCGATGACGAGAAGAAGCAGATCAAGAGCTTCGGTTTCCTTACCCTGAAGCCGACCATGTACATCGCCAACGTCAACGAGGACGGCTTCGACAACAACCCCTACCTCGACGTGGTCAAGGGCATCGCCGAGGCCGAGGGCGCCGTGGTGGTTCCCGTGTGCAACCAGCTGGAAGCCGAGATCGCCGAACTCGATGACGAGGAACGCGAGATGTTCCTGGCCGAGATGGGCATGGAAGAGCCCGGCCTCGACCGAGTGATCCGCGCCGGCTACGCCCTGCTGGGTCTGCAGACCTACTTCACCGCAGGGGTCAAGGAAGTGCGTGCCTGGACCGTCAAGGTCGGCGCCACAGCCCCGGAAGGCGCCGGTGTCATCCACACCGACTTCCAGAAGGGCTTCATCCGCGCCGAAGTGGTGGCCTATGACGACTTCGTCAGCCTGAACGGCGAGCAGGGTGCCAAGGACGCCGGCAAGTGGCGCCTGGAAGGCAAGGACTACGTGCTCAAGGACGGCGACGTGGTGCACTTCCGCTTCAACGTCTGACGCTCACCGCAGCGTCCCACGTAACATCACGTTTCCTGTGTCAACACCGAGGCATGCCTCGGTGTTGTCGTTTACATGCCAGTCACATGCAGCAACTCTATCGCAAAGAGGTTATATTCGAGAGATGTCATCAAGCGCAGGAAAAAAGCGTGACACTCTCGAATGATTCTCCACCGCTCCAGGCAACGGCGCCTGAGCTATGGATAGCGGATGGGCCCGTCATCAGAGGCAAGCTGCTGCCCTATCCGACACGCATGGTGGTGGTACGCCTGAGCAGCGACCGGCTGTGGGTCCACAGCCCCGTCCCGCTGACCGAGCCACTGCGTGACGCCCTCGACGAGCTGGGCCAGGTACACTTCCTGATCGCTCCCAACCATTGTCACCACCTGTTCATGCGCGAATGGCAGATGGCCTACCCGATGGCTCGCAGTTTCGGCACCCGGGAAGTCATCGCCAAGCGCGGCGACCTGGTGTTCGAAAGCACCCTGGATGGCACCCCCAACCGCTTCTGGGGTGACGATATCGACCAGTGCCTGTTCACCGGCTCATCGCGCATGCAGGAAGCGGTGTTCCTGCATCGTTCCAGCCGCAGCCTGATCGTGGCCGATCTTATCGGCAATCTCCCCCCTGCTTCCCTGACGCCCTTGCAGCGTCGACTGGCCAGGCTCTCGGGCATCCTGGCGCCGGATGGCAGGATGCCGCTGGAGTGGCGACTGAGCTTCCTCGGCCGACGCTACCTGGCGAGCGAACATCTGCGCACCCTGCTCTCCTGGCGGCCCGCTCGAATCATCATGGCCCACGGCGAGATCATCGAGCATGACGCCAGCGACTTTCTCGCCCGCGCTTTTCGCTGGTTGAAGGAGTAAGAGCCAGGCATGGCGCTGTTTGCATACAGTGCATAATGTTTGTATAACATTGAGGCAGGTTCTGAACGCAAAGGATCTGCGCTCATGCTTGGTTCACCTCGGCTACTGCTGATCGGTTATCTGTTGGCAGTAGGCCTGCTCGGCATCTTTTGGCTACCGACGTCCCCGCAACAGCTTTGGTGGTGGCTACCACTGGCGGCGCTGGGGGTGGTCGGCGTGCTGGACCTTCGCTCCAGCCACAACGTGCTGCGCAACTACCCCATCGTCGGCCATCTGCGCTACATGATGGAATTTCTGCGTCCGGAACTGCGCCAGTACTTCTTCGAATCGGAGACCAGCGGCCGGCCGTTCAATCGCGAACAGCGCCAGATCATCGGCGCCCGGGCCGAGGGACGCAGCGACACCGCCCCCTTCGGCACCCGCCAGGACGTGCTACGCCAGGGGCGTCGCCAGATTGCCCACGCCATGATCCCCACTCGCGTCGACCCGCAGCAAGCCTGGGTGACGATCGGTGGCCCCCAGTGCCACCGCCCCTACCGCTCTTCACGGCTCAATATCTCGGCCATGAGCTTTGGCGCCCTGTCAGGACGGGCCATCACCGCCCTCAACCTGGGGGCCAGGCGCGGCGGCTTTGCTCAGGACACCGGCGAGGGCGCCATCAGTCCTTATCACCGGAGGCACGGCGGTGACCTGATCTGGCAGATCGCCAGCGGCTACTTTGGCTGCCGCGACCAGGCCGGGCGCTTCAACCCGGAAGCGTTCAGCGCCAAGGCCCGCGAGGATCAGGTCAAGATGATCGAGATCAAGCTGTCCCAGGGCGCCAAGCCGGGGCACGGCGGCATGCTCCCCGGCTCCAAGGTCGACCAGGAGATCGCCGAGACACGCCAGGTCCCGGTGGGGGAAGACTGCTATTCACCGGCGGCCCACCCGGAATTTTCCACCCCGCTGGAACTGATGCAGTTCATCCAGCGCCTGCGCGATCTGAGCGGCGGCAAGCCGGTGGGCATCAAGCTGTGCCTGGGCCACACCCGGGACATGCTGGCGATGTGCAAGGCCATGCTGGCAAGCGGCATCCAGCCGGACTTCATCACCGTGGACGGCGCCGAGGGCGGCACCGGCGCGGGACCGGCGGAGTACGCCGACCATGTGGGCCGCTATATCGATGAGGCGCTGCCGATCGTCGACGCCTGCCTCAAGGGGATCGGCAAGCGCGACGAAATCAGCGTGATCGCCAGCGGCAAGGTGGCGCTTGCCATCGACATGGTCGAGAAGTTCGCGCTTGGCGCCGACGTCTGCAACGCCGCGCGTCCGTTCATGTTTACCCTGGGTTGCATCCAGGCCCAGCGTTGCCACACCAACACCTGCCCCACCGGGGTGGCGACCCAGGATCCGGCCCGCAGTCGCTCCATCGATGTCGACAGCAAGGCCGACAACGTCCAGCGCTTCCATCGGGCCACCCTGGACGCCTGCCTCGACATGATCGGCACCATGGGCCTGGCAGGCCCTGGCGAGCTGCGCCCTGAGCACCTGCTCGAGGGCCCGGCCACCGCCACCCGGGTATGGCAAGTCGACAGCCTGGAGGTCGGCGCCTTGATCGACCACCAGAAAGCGCAACAACTCCCCGACTGCTGGCGAGACGACTGGCATGAAGCCAGTCCCCACCACTTCTTGCGTGGACCGGGAGGCTCGCACCAGGAAAGCCACCACAGGACGGCCCCCGGCCCCCATCGAGACGGCGGCGAAGGAGACCGCCATCATCCGCCAAAGGAGGTGCAACGATGATCGTACGTAGTCACAAGGATGCGGAGAAGTCAGCCGTAGAGGACGACAAGTGGATCAGCCGGCGCTACACCCTGCGCAAGGACGGCATGGGGCATTCGGTCCACGAGACCTACATCAAGCCCGGCCAGGAACTCCACATGTGGTACAAGAACCACACCGAGACGGTCCTGTGCATCGAAGGCGAGGGCCAGATCGAGGACCTGACCGAGGGCGGCAAGTGGGATCTCAAGCCCGGTGTGCTCTACGCCCTCGACAAGCACCAGCAGCATATCCTGTCGAGCGAAAAGGGCATGACCGTGATCTGTACCTTCTCGCCGGCCTTGGTCGGTCCCGAGACCCACGATGAACAGGGCTCCTATCCCCTGCTCGACGACGACGGCAGCGTGCTCAAGCGCTGAGCCATGGCCCGACACCGGGGCGGCACCAAGCACAGGACGGCTCAGCAAGCAGACGGAAAGACCTAGGCGCTGTCCGAAAAGTCGACGAGCGAAGGTTAGACAAGGCAAAAATCGGTGAGAAAGCGCAGTTTACGGGGTGTAAATGAGCATTTTGATCCGATTTTTAACGCCGTATTACCGAGCGCAGGCACTTTTCAGACAAGCCCTAGCGGAAATCCCGCGAGGGCACGCCGAGTTCGGCCCATAAGCCGCTCAAGTCCTCGAGCCGTCCGGCGATCACATGGATCACGCTGCCCTCGCGCTCCAGATGGCCGGTGACCTTCAACAGCCGGGCGTTCAACAGCGCCTGGCGCTGGGCCTTGGCGGTGTCCTTCCACACCACCACGTTGACGTTGCCGGTCTCGTCTTCCAGGGTCACGAAGGTGACCCCGGAGGCGGTGCCTGGGCGCTGGCGGGTGGTCACCAGCCCCGCCACCTGGACCAGATGGCCGTGGTCCAGCTCGGCAAGCTCACAGGCCTTGAGGCAACGCGCCAGTCCTTGCCGCCCCATGGCGGCCTGCTCGCGCAGCAACGCCATGGGATGGCGGGCAAGGCTCAGCCCCAGATGGCGAAAGTCCTCCTCGAGGTCGGCCTGCTCGCTGGGGGGCGCCAGCTCTGGGGTGGTGTCGTCGAGGATATCGGTCTCGCCCAGCGCCAGCGCCGGATCCGGCGCCAGCAGATTCCAGCGTGCCTGGTAGCGATGGCCGCCGAGGCTCGACAGCGCCCCGGCCGCCGCCAGCGCTTCCCACTCGCGGGCCGACATCGGCGCGCGACGCCTGGCCTCGGCGACGCTGGCATAGCCGTTGGCCGGACGCCTCGCCAGCAGGCTGTCGATGGCACCACGCCCCAGCCCCTTGACCAGGCGAAAGCCCAGACGCAGGGCGCCGTCCGGCTCCAGGGTGGCGTCCCAGTGGCTGGCATTGAGATCCACCGGACGCACCTCGACGCCGTGGCGGCGGGCATCCTGCACCAGCTGTGAGGGACTATAGAAGTCCATCGGCTGGCTATTGAGCAGGCCACAGCAGAAGGCCGCGGGGTGGTGACACTTGAGCCAGGCCGAGACGTACACCAGGTGGGCGAAGCTGGCCGCGTGGGACTCGGGGAAGCCGTACTGGCCAAAGCCCTCGATCTGGCGACAGATGGCGTTGGCAAACTCATCGCTGTAGCCCCTGGCACGCAGCCCGGCGGTCAGCCGCTGCTGGTGTTCGGCGATGGTGCCGGCCCGCCGCCAGGCCGCCATGGCCCGCCGCAACTGGTCGGCCTCGCCACCGGAATAGCCCGCCGCCACCATGGCCAGCTTGATCACCTGCTCCTGGAAGATCGGCACCCCCAGGGTCCGCTCGAGCACGCCCCTGACCTCGTCGCTGGGATAGCTGACCTCCTCGATGCCGTCGCGACGCCGCAGGTAGGGATGCACCATGTCACCCTGGATCGGCCCCGGACGAACGATGGCGATCTCGATCACCAGGTCGTAGTAGTTGCGTGGCTTCAAGCGCGGCAGCATGTTCATCTGGGCACGGCTCTCCACCTGGAAGACGCCGACGCTGTCCCCGCGACTGAGCATGGCGTACACCTCGGGATCATCCCGGGGCACCCGGGACATGGCCATGGCCTGATGCTCGCCCTTGCTCTCGCCATCGTCGTCGATCTCGCCCGTGCTCTCGTAGCAGCGCCTGTCGTCGTCCCTGTGTTCACCTCCGTCAGACAGCAGCGCCAGGGTCTTGCGAATGGCGGTCAACATGCCCAGCGCCAGCACGTCGACCTTGAGCAGCCCCAGGCTCTCCAGGTCATCCTTGTTCCACTGGATCAGGGTGCGCCCTTCCATCGCGGCGTTCTCCACCGGCACCAGCTCGTGCAGCGGCCCGCGCGAGATCACGAAGCCCCCCACGTGCTGTGACAGGTGTCGGGGAAAGCCCAATAGCTGCTCCACCAGCTCGACCAGATGGCGCAGCAGTTCCGGGACGGCGGTGGAGGCGCCCTCTTCACCTCCCGCGCCTACCGTCTCCCCCACCGTCTGCTTGAGCGCCTCGAGCCAGGCACACTCGCCCTCGCGTCGATCCAGCCGACTGGCGAGCCAGGCCAGATAGCCCGGTTGCAGCCCCAGCGCCCGCCCCACGTCCTTCAGTGCACTTCTGGGGCGGTAGCTGATCACGGTGGCGGCAAGCCCGGCCCGCTCGCGGCCGTAGCGCCGATAGATGTACTGGATCACCTCCTCGCGGCGCTCGTGCTCGAAGTCCACGTCGATATCCGGCGGCTCGTCGCGCTCCTCGGAAATAAAGCGTTCGAACAGCAGCTGCACCTGACGCGGGTCCACCTCGGTGATGAACAGGCAGTAACAGACCACCGAATTGGCCGCCGAGCCACGCCCCTGACACAGGATGCCCTGGCTTCGGGCGAAGGCAACGATGTCCTCGATGGTCAGAAAGAACGGCTCGTAGGCCATCCTGGCGATCAGCTCAAGCTCGCGGGCGATCTGCTCGGCGATATCCGAAGGCGTACCCTCCGGGAAGCGTAGCCGCTCGCCCTGGCGCACCTTGTGCGCCAGCCAGGACGACGGCGTATGGCCGTCGGGGACCAGTTCCTCGGGGTACTCGTAGCGCAGCTCACCGGGGTCGAAGCGACAGCGCTCGGCGATACGCAGGCTTTGTTCGAGCAGCGCAGGCGCGAAACACTGCGCCAGCCGCGACAGGGGGCGCAGGCAGCGCTCGGCGTTGGGCTCGAGCAGAAAACCGGCGCGCTGCACGCTGGTGCGATGCCGAAGTGCGGTCAGCACGTCCTGCAATCGCTTGCGGCTCGGCTGGTGCATCAGGACACCACCGCTGGCGACCAGCGGCAGGCCTGCGGCACTGGCCAGCCTCATCCGCCTTGTCAATCGCTCCTCCTCGTTTGCCAGAAAGTGGCGCTGGACCATCACCCAGCAGCGCCCGTCGAAGCGTTGCTTCAGCCAGGCAATTCTCTCCCGAGTCCGGGCGTCGTCGTTGCCCGGCAGGTACAGCAGCAGACAGTCCTCGAGCGCCTCCAGGTCCTCCCAGTCGAGACGATAGCTGCCCTTGGGCGCACGGCGACGGCCCAGGGTGATCAGCCGGCACAGGCTGGCGTAGCCGCTGCGGTTCTCGGCCAGCACGACCACGACCTCGTCGGCCAGGCGAAACTCGGCACCGACGATCAGCGCGATCCGGTGGTCTCGGGCAGCCTCCCAGGCGCGCACGATGCCGGCCACCGAGCACTCGTCGGTGATCGCCAGGGCGTTATAGCCAAGCTCGTCGGCGCGGGCGACCAGCTCATGGGGGTGAGACGCGCCCTTGAGAAAGGTGAAGTTGGACAGGCAATGTAGCTCAGCGTAGCCAGGGCCCGGGGCGACTTCGGCAGCGTCAGGTGGCTCGCCGACACGCTCAACCGAACCAGCCATGCAACCACCATTGCGACTCGGCGTCGCGAAAGACCCAGCCGTGGCGACCGTCCGGCCAGCAGGCCACGTGATAGTCACGCCGCGCAGGGGCGTCATCCCACCAGCCGCTGGCCAGTCGCTCGGGCCCGGCGGCCCAGACCAGACGCTCGAGGGTCGCCGGCATCAGCGGCTCGGGGTGTTCCAGCAGCCAGGCCGGATGGTTGGCGTTCTGGGTTTCAGACGGGGGCCTGCGGGCGGTCCCCGGCTGCACTACCAAGCGGGAGGCCCGTTCGGGGCGATGATCCTCCAGCGCCATGGGCTGCAACACGGCGCCATCACCGAGACGAGAACGCAACCGGCTGAACAGTGCCTCGGGGGTGTCTCTGGGCGGCGCCGCCTGAAACAGGTCCGTTGCCACCTCTTGCAGGCTAGCAACCTCGCTGACCTCCAGGCGCAGGCGCAACACCGGTGCTTCGAGTACCACTGATTCCAGGCGCAACCGGCACAGATCGAGCCAGGCCTCCGCCGCCTGCTCGCCCCCGGCGTGCCCCACGCTCAGGTGCTGAGCCCCCTCCCGGTGATACAGGGTCAAGGTCAACGACAATGCCTTGACGCAACGCACCTTGAGAAAGCCCTCGAGCTCCGCCAGCAGGCGCCGCAGGGGAAACACGATGCCGGCGGCCAGCTCGATCTCATGGACCAGCTCCCGCTCACGATCGAAGCGAGGCGGCGGCGCGAATACCGGCGGGGGATCGGCGACCTCGCCGGTCAAGCGCTGAAGGTAGCGCCGCAGGTCTGTCCCCAGGCGCGAGGCCAGCGAGGCTGGCGGCAGCACAAGCAGGTCGTTGAGGTGCGTAAACCCGAGTCCCTTGAGGCGCGACTGCTGGCGTGCGGACAGCCCCAGCCGGTCGAGGCGAAGCCTGCCGAGCCTGGCCATATGCTCCGCCTCGCCCTGGCCGCAATAGCCCCCCGTCCGGGCCAGCAGGCAGGCGGCCAGCGGGGTATGCCCGGTGGCGCTGGACACCTCAAGCTCCAGGGTCGCCAATTCTTCGTGCAAGCGCCGCCACAGTCCCTCGAGTCCACCGAAGTAGTCGAGCATCGAGGCGATCTCCATCACCACCCCCCAGGACGCGGCGTTCTCCCCCGTCGGCTCGAGACTGACCCGGGCGCTGAAGCGGGCACACCACAGCGCCAGCCCTTCGAGACGACGTCGGCTGACATCTGAGTCCGGCGTCAACAGCCGGAGTCCTGGCTCCAGACACAGTGCGGCATTGATCGTCATGCCCGGCCGCACACCGGCCTGCCAGGCCCTGGCCGAGGCCAGCGCGATACGCTCCCCGTCCTCGCACAGCAACGCGAGGGGTCCGTCATCGCCGGCGCTCAGCACCTCCAGCCCAAGCTGCGGACAGTGAAGGCATAGCCACAGCCCCTTCATGATCGCCCCGCCCCCTTGCGCTCGGAGACGAGCAACACGGGGCGGGATCGACGTTCCCCACTGGGGGCGCACGGTAGCGAGGTCGGCCACGGGCACGGGGGCGACAGCCTAGAGTCGGCCAGGGTGATATCGATGGCCCTGGCAGGCATGGCCCCCTTGCGCTTGAAGGCATGGACCTTGATGCGGCTCGACAAGGGCGCCGTCTCTTCACCGCTGCTCTGATCAGGAGCCGACAACCGCAGTCGCCAGGGGGCCACTGACCCTTGCCTGGCGAAGTCGGCCGGTCGAATCAGCGCGCCATGGCCGCCTCCTGCCGCCACGGCGAGCTGCAGCCGCCGCAGCCATTGCCCCTGCACCGCGGCGAACCAGCCCAGCACCAGATCGCAGCAGCCGCTCTTCAATGCCTGCTCCATGGCCCACAGCCGCTGCCTGGGATGGCGGGTACGCACGATGACCAGATGCGACAGATCCAGGCCCGCCGCCGCCAGGGCCGCCGCATGAGGCTGCCAGGGTGGGTCGAACCACACCACCCGCTCGCAGTTGCGCATCAGCGGAAGCAACAGACGAACCTCACCGCAACCCGCTCGATCCAGCAGCAGTTCCAGCAGCTCTCCCCGGGGCCAGCCACCGCCGAGCACCTCGTCCAGGGCCTCGACCCCGGTGGATATCCCGCGCCTCGTGTCGCCCTCCGGCTGATCACGGTGCCACTGTCGCCGCGCCCGCCAGACGCTGCCTCGCTGCATCAAGCGCGAGAGGTCATCACTTGCGTTGTCACGGGCCTGGTTGTCTGCTGCCTTCATCGCTTCTCTCCCGCTCCTCTCCCGCTCCGCTCTTGGTCTGCTCAACTGGCCTGCTCTGATGGCGTTCGCTGCTGCCGTTCTCTGCTGGCGTTCTCTGCTGAGCTGCGCCCCTGGCTCGCTAGATACTCCAGCCCGGCTCAGATTTCTAACCCAGATTTCTGGTCCGGGTTTCAGGTCCAGGTTTCAGGTCCACGCCCTGGCCTTAGCGGGCGGACGCCAATATACCGAATACTGTTATTTTATACAGTACTTGTCCAATGCCAAGTCGGCAATGCTGCGCCAGGGCAATCTGACGATGGGTCAGGAAAGCGGCACATCCGCTCACACCAGCACAGAAGCGCCACGGGGGCACCTCAGGGGAGGGGTATGGTGGTCGTAGAAGGTTGTCACAGCTCAAGTTTGGCCTGCGTTAGCTGTGAAATAGTCAGGCAGGTCTTTTCTTCACCGCTGGACGTCATGACCATTCACACCCCCACGACACCGCCATGCACACCAGAGACCACGGTAGAAATCCGGGTCCGCGGCTGCGTGCAGGGTGTGGGGTTTCGTCCGACGGTATGGCAACTGGCCAACCGGCTAGCGCTGGTCGGTGAGGTGCTCAACGACGGAGAAGGCGTGCTGATCCGGGCAGCCGGCCCCCGTGAACGCCTCGAGAGCCTGATCGAACGACTCAAGCGCGACCCGCCCCCACTGGCACAGATCACCGACATCGAGGTTCGCTCGGGCCTGGCACCGCTGCACCGAGTCGGCTTCACCATCGTCGATAGTCTCGAGGGCGCAACGCGCACCGATATCGCCGTGGACGCCGCCATCTGCGCAGCCTGCACAGAAGAAATACTGAGCCAGCACCAGCGACGCTCCGGCTACGCCCTGACCAACTGCACCCACTGTGGCCCACGCCTGTCGATCATTCGTGACATGCCCTACGACCGGGCGGCCACCACCATGGCTGACTTTGCGCTATGCGAGTGCTGTCGCGCCGAATATCTGGATCCCGGCGACCGTCGCTTTCATGCCGAACCCATCGCCTGTCCGGCCTGCGGGCCACAGGTGCGTCTGGTGGCGCTGGACGACGGGCCCTGGCTGGCGGGCGAAGATGCCCTCGAGACTCGCACTGAATCTTCGCTCGAGGCTCCCATCGACCAGGCCGCCGCGCTGATCCGCCAGGGCCAGATCCTCGCCATCAAGGGACTCGGTGGCTACCAGCTTGCCTGCGACGCCACCAGCACCGAGGCCCTCGAGCGCCTGCGACGGCTCAAGCATCGCCCCACACGACCGCTGGCGTTGATGGCCAAAGACCTGGAGATGGTCAGGCGCTACTGCCGGCTCGATGAGCTCGAACAACGGGCACTCTGCTCAGCCGCCGCGCCCATCGTGCTGCTCGAGCGGCGCCGTGACGAGGCCCCAGGCCGGCCACTCGCCGAGGCCTTGGCCCCGGGACTCGACGGGCTCGGCGTGATGCTGCCATCGACCCCCTTGCACGTGCTGCTGTGCCATCGGCTGCCCTTTCCCATTGTGATGACCAGCGGCAACGTCTCCGGGGAGCCCCAGCTGATCGACGATGGCCAACTGGCTGACCGCCTGTCGACGATCGCCAGCCACGCCCTCACCCACGACCGCGCCATCGCCCGGCGTATCGACGATAGCCTGGTACAGCTGGCCGCCGGCAAGGTGCGCATGCTGCGTCGTGCCAGGGGCTACGCCCCGGCATCACTGCCGCTGCCGCCTGGCTTCGAGGACATCTCGCCGGGGCTTGCCCTGGGTCCGCAACAGAAGGCCACCTTCTGCCTGGTGGATGGCCAGCGCGCGATCCTGTCCCCGCATCAGGGTGACCTGGACGACGCCGCCACCCTCGACGACTACGAACGCAATCTTGACGACTTCCTGACGCTTTACGACCACCGTCCCGCCTGGCTGGCCTGCGACTCTCACCCGGACTACCGTACCAGCGACATGGCTCGTCACATGGCTCGTCACATGGCTCGGCGAATGGCCGACGACGCCGGCCTGCCACTCGATGCCATTGGCCATCACCACGCCCATATCGCCGCCTGTCTGGCCGACAACGGCTATCCTCGCGACGCCGCTCCGGTACTGGGGATCGCCCTGGACGGCCTGGGCCTTGGCGAGGATGGCGGCCTGTGGGGCGGTGAGTTCCTGATGGCGGATTATCGCCATTGCCAGCGACTAGGTTCGCTCAAGTCCGTGGCCATGCCGGGAGCCGGCACCGCCTCCCGCGAGCCCTGGCGCAACCTCTTGGCGCAGCTCATCGCCGGTCCCGGCCTTGCCGCCCTCAAACGCCGCCACCCAAACCTTGGCGTACTAAAGCGACTGCAGCAGAAGCCGATCGACACCCTCAGCGGGATGATCGAGGCCGGGATCAACAGCCCCCTCGCCTCCTCCTGCGGGCGCCTGTTCGACGCCGTCGCCGCCGCCCTGGAGCTGTGCTTCGATCGCCAGCACCACGAAGGCGAAGCGGCCATGGCACTGGAAGCCCTGGCCGCCCGCGCGCTGACACCAACCCCGTCGCCTACGTCACGCACGCCTGGCGCCCTTGCGGCCTATCCCTTCGCCCTTCACAGGGAGCAAGGCGGTCACCGGATTCTCGATCCGGCACCGATGTGGACGGCGCTGTTTGACGACCTGGCCGCCGGCAAGGACGCCTCGCTGATCGCGGCGCGCTTTCACCTGGGACTGGCCAAGGGGCTTGGCGAGGTCGTTGGCGAGGTCGTTGGCGAGATGCTGGACGACGTCGTAGGCGACATGCAGGACGACGCACTCGACGAAGTCTCTAACGACCATGCCCGGCGCCTCTCCAGCACGCGCAACGTCGAGGCCGTCGCGCTGAGCGGTGGCTGCTTTCACAACCGCACCCTGCTGGAACTGACGCTTAAGTGCCTCGCCCCCCTGCCTGTTCGGGTGCTGACCCACCGCCAGGTGCCGGCCAACGACGGCGGCATCGCCCTGGGCCAGGCGCTGATCGCGGCGGCGCGGCGGCATCCGCTGGCCTCCGACCAGGCGTCGGATAGTCCGACCTCAGCAATCTCGACGATCTCGACAACAACAACCGTTCCCTCCATTGCCACTGTCACTACCGCCACCACGGCATCCAATAACGCACAGGAGACCGCCCATGTGTCTGGGAATTCCAGGACAGATCATTTCCCTCGATGACGCCGACGCGCAGCTCGCCACGGTGGACGTGAGCGGGGTCCGACGCCAGATCAATATCGCCTGCATCGTCGATGACGACCACCCGCCCGAACGCTGCGTGGGCGACTGGGTACTGGTCCATGTGGGCTTCGCCCTGAACCGTATCGACGCCGAGGCTGCGGCGCGCACCCTCGAACTGCTGGACGAACTGGGCGATACCCACGAGTTCGACGCCCTGACCTTGACCGGCGACCAGGAGGTCTCTTCATGAAATTCATCGACGAATTCCGCGATCACGCCCGCGCCCGGCAGATCCTCGAACACATCACCACCCTGGTCGCCCGCCTGGCCGAGCAGCGCGGCGGCCCGGTGCGCATCATGGAGGTCTGTGGTGGCCATACCCACGCGATCTTCCACTATGGGCTGGAGGCCATGCTGCCGCCGGAACTGGAGCTGATTCACGGCCCCGGCTGCCCGGTGTGCGTGCTGCCGATGGGGCGCGTCGATGACTGCGTCGCCATCGCCGAGCGTCCCGAGGTGATCCTCGCCACCTTCGGCGACGCCATCCGGGTTCCCGGCTCACGCAAGAGCCTGATGCAGGCCAAGGCCGACGGCGCCGATGTGCGCATCGTCTACTCCCCCACCGACGCCCTGGCACTGGCGCGCAAGCATCCGGATCGGGAAGTGGTGTTCTTTGGCCTGGGCTTCGAGACCACCATTCCCTCCACCGCCCTGACCATCGCCCAGGCCGAGCGCGAAGGGGTCGGCAACTTCTCGGTGTTCTGCAACCACATCACCATCATCCCGACGTTACAGGCGATCCTCGACAATCCTGACCATCGCCTGGATGGCTTCCTCGGGCCGGGACACGTGTCGATGATCATCGGCACCGACCCCTACCGCTTCATCGCCGAGCGTTACGGCTGCCCGGTGGTGGTCTCTGGCTTCGAGCCCCTGGATATCCTGCAGTCGCTGCTGATGGTCGTTCGCCAGCTCCACGATGGCCGCGCCGAGGTCGAGAACCAGTACCAGCGTCTGGTGACCAGCGACGGCAATCTCACCGCGCTGGAGGCCTTCCATCGGGTCTACGAGCCCCGCGAGAGCTGCGAGTGGCGCGGGCTTGGATCGATCGCCGAGTCAGGTGTCCAGATCAAGGACGCCTATGGCGCCTTCGATGCCGAACGCAAGTTCGCCGTGCCCAACCAGCAGGTGGCCGACCCGGACAACTGCCGCTGTGGTGACGTGCTCACCGGCAACCTCAAGCCCTGGCAGTGCGAGCTGTTCGGCAAGCGTTGCACACCGGATCAACCCCGGGGCGCGCTGATGGTCTCCAGCGAAGGCGCCTGCGCCGCCTACTATCAATACGGCGGTGGCAACGTCGATAGCCCGAACCACAGCACAAGCCAGGCCGAATCATGAGCGATACGACACGACGACAGCTTCCCACCCTTGCCGCCCGCGCGGTGACCCAGGCCCACGGAGGCGGCGGCAAGGCCATGAAGGACCTGATCGATGACGTCTTCGTCAGGGAATTCACCGCGCTTCCCGAGGTGCTCGAGGACCAGGCGCGGCTGGAGCTGGCCGAGCTGGCATGCCTGGGCGACCGACTGGCCATGACCACCGACGGCTTCGTGGTCGACCCGCTGTTCTTTCCCGGTGGCGACATCGGCAAGCTGGCGGTGTGCGGCACCGTCAACGACCTGGCCGTGGGGGGCGCCCATCCCCGCTACCTGTCCTGCGCGGTGATCCTGGAAGAAGGCCTGCCGATCGATGACCTGAGGCGCATCGCCCGCTCCATGGCTACTGCGGCCCGCGAGGCCGGCGTCGAGATCGTCACAGGTGACACCAAGGTGGTCGAGCGCGGGGCCTGCGACGGCGTCTTCATCACCACCACCGGCATCGGCGTCATTCCCGTCGAGCGTAAGCTCGGTATCGAGCGCATTCAGGCCGACGACGTGATCATCGTCAACGGCTGGCTCGGCGATCACGGTGCCGCCATCCTGGCGGCCCGTGGCGACCTGTCGCTGGACACCGACCTGGAGAGCGACTGCGCCTCCCTCAATGGCCTGATCGAGGCACTGCTGGCCGCCGCCCCCGAGACCCGCTGCCTGCGTGACGCCACCCGGGGCGGCGTCGCCACGGTGCTCAACGAGATGGCCGATGCCTCCAGGCTTGCCATCGAACTCGACGACCTGGCCCTGCCGCTGCGCAAGGAGGTCCGGGGGATGTGCGAGATTCTGGGCCTGGATCCACTGTACCTGGCCAACGAAGGCAAGCTGGTAGCGGTGGTGCCCGCGGCTCAGGCCGAGGCGGCCCTGGTCGCCCTGCGCGGGCATCCGCTGGGAAAGGAAGCCGCGATCATCGGTCAGGCACTGGTCGGCAAGCCGGGACGGGTGACGCTGCGCACCGGCTTTGGCGGCCAGCGCATCGTCGACATGCTGGTGGGAGAGCAGCTACCGCGCATCTGCTGATGCCGTGCTGACACGCTGATGGTGGTCTGCTCAGGGCCGATTCGAATCTCGGCCTATTCGGGGTCTCCGGCCGCCTCGCCGATCCCGTAGCGTTGCAGCTTGGCCCTCAGGCCGATGCGCGATAGCCCCAGTTCACTGGCGGTACGCGACTTGTTGCCGCCATGACGCTCGAGCGCCCGGGCCAGGCAGCTCGCCTCCAGGCGCTCGACCCGCTCGCGCAGGGTGCCGGCGTCCTCGTCGTCCTCGACCGGATCGGCCGTCGTATTCGCTTTCGGCGGCTCAGGCAGGTCCTGGCGCCGCTCGACTGGCGCCTGACGCCATTCATCGGTTCGCAGGTGCGGCGCCAGCAGTTCGACGCCAAGCTTCTCGCCGGTCGCCAGCATCACCATGCGGGTGATCTGGTTTTCCAGCTCGCGAACATTGCCGGGCCAGGCGTAGGCGCACAGACACGCCATCGCCGCATCGGTGAAGCCGCCGACCCTGATCCCGTGGCGGGAAGCGATCCGCGCCAGCAGCACCTCGGCCAGAGCCGCGATATCACAGGCGCGCTCGCGCAGCGGTGGCAACTGAACCGGGGCCACCGTCAGGCGATGGTAGAGGTCCTCCCGGAAGCGCCCTGCCGCCACCTCGGCCATCAGATCCCGGTTGGTCGCGGCAATGACCCGGACGTCCAGCTGGCGCACCTCGTTGGAACCCACCGGGCGCACTTCCCCCTCCTGCAGAAAACGCAACAGGCGCAGCTGAAAGGCGCTGGAGGTATCACCGATCTCGTCCAGCAGCAGGGTGCCCTCGTGGGCCCGCTCCAGCAGTCCGACGCGGCTTGAACTCGCCCCGGTGAAGGCCCCCTTGCAGTGGCCGAACAGCTCGCTCTCCAGCAGTTCATCGGTCACCGCGCCGCAGTCCAGGGCGTAGAAAGGCATCTCCGAGCGCAGGCTGCTGGCGTGGATCGCCCGGGCCATCAACTCCTTGCCGGTGCCGCTTTCTCCTGTCACCAGGACCGGCACGTCGAAGCCGGCGATGCGCGCCGCCATGTCGCACAGCGGCTCCAGCGGCGACCCCGGCGCCCGGATGATCGTCTCGAAGCCCCCCGCCTCGCGCATCCGCCGGCGGTGGGCCGCCAGCCGCGCCTGAACGGTCGGCTGGTACAGGGCACGCTCCGCGCGCAGCCGCCGACACTCCCGCTCGAGCTGATACTGACGCAGGGCGACGTCGATGGTTCGCGCCACCACCTCGACCGGACTGCGGCGACAAAGCAGGTGAAACGCCTCGGGCCAGTCACCGACCGAGGTGGGCCCATGATCGGCGATCACCAGACACTGCACCTCGGGCCAGCGATGGGCCAGTTCCCTGGCCCAGCCACCGTCAGGGGACAGTCCCGCACCCCTGGCGGCGTCGCCCTCATGTGCAAGCTCGACAATCACCAGCCCGACCCACTCGGACACCAGCAGCGCCCGAGCCTCTTCCCAGTGCGTCGCCCTCAGGCACTCCAGGCGCCCTTGCGTGACGTCCTCAAGCGAGCCGATTCGCTCGCTGGCGGCACCGACCATCAGCACACTGGGCAGCGACTCGGCGGCAACACCCCGTCCATCGAACAGCGGACCCTCGACCAAGGTGGACATGGCGACCCCTAGCGCTGCTCGAGCATGGCAAGGTGCTGGCGCGCCCGGCTCAAGGCGCGCTGCCTGAGCGCCTCACGGCGTGCGTCGATCCAGTCGAGCCAGGCGTCCATGCCCTCACCGCTGGTGGCCGACAGCCGCAGGATCTCCAGTTCGGGATTGATCCGACGGGCGTAGGCTTCGCAGGCGTCCATGTCGAAGTCGACATGGGGCGCCAGATCGACCTTGCTCAGCAGCATCAGCGAGGCGGCGGCGAACATGTGCGGGTACTTGAGCGGCTTGTCCTCGCCTTCGGTCACCGACAGGATCACCACCTTGGCGTCCTCGCCCAGATCGAAGCCCGCCGGACACACCAGGTTGCCCACATTCTCGATAAACAACAGGCCAAGCCCGGGCGGGCTTACCTGGGGCAGCGCCCGTTCGACCATGGAGGCGTCGAGATGGCAGCCCTTGCCGGTATTGACCTGCAGCGCCGGCACCCCGGTCTCGCGAATGCGCCGGGCGTCATTGGCGGTCTGCTGGTCGCCCTCGATCACCGCCACCCCCTCGGCACCGAGCCGACGGATGGTGTCCACAAGCAGCGTGGTCTTGCCGGAACCCGGGCTCGACACCAGATTCAGCGCCAGCACGCCGTCGGCCTCGAGGCGCCGCCGATTGCCCTCGGCGATGGCGTCGTTACGGGCCAGGATGTTGGTCTCGATCTCCACCAGACGGCGTTGCGACATCCCCGCCACCTCGACCCCGGCAGGCCCTGCGCCACAGTCCAGATGCGGCGAGGCATCCGGCTCGGCAGCGCCGGTGTGGTCGCCGTGGCCATGGGAATGAACATGGGCGTGCACATGATCATGAGAATGGGCGTGGGCGTGCTCGTGCTCGTGGGAATGAGGGTGAGCATGGGAGTGAGTGTGGGGGTGGGAATGGGAGTGAGCGTGCTTGTGGGAATGAGCATGCTCGTGCTCGTGATGATGGGCGTGACTCTGGTCACCGCTTTCGGCGCATCCGCAGACGGTACACATCAGACAACCTCCAGTTCCTTGACGCGAAGTTCCTCTCCGCCGGTCACGTGCAGACGGGCGCTGGAACACAGGGGGCAATCGTCGCCACGCTGGGCAATATCCACCGTGCGATTGCAACCGAAACACCAGGCCGTGGCCGGTATGTTGACGATATCCAGCGTCGCCCCTTCGGCGACGGAGCCACGGGTGGACAGATCGAAACCGAACGCCAGGGCCTCGGGCTCGACGCAGGACAAGGCCCCGATCTCGAGACACACCCGGGTCACCTTCTCGAACGCCTGGACGCTGGCCTGCTCCTCGATCAGTTCGACGATGCTCTGACACAGGCTCAATTCGTGCATGATGACCTCCCCCCTGGCGGCCCTGCCTTCCGGCATGGCGCCTGCGAAGGCGCCTGGTACAGCGCTTCACTCGACTCCTGCCACACCACCGGCAGACAGGGATCGGCACAGCTCAGCGCCATCGCCACCCGCTGCCGGGCCTGGTTGTCGCCATCACTGAGGCCATGACTGTAGCCATGGCACTCGCCCTGGCCGTGGGCGGATTCCAGCAATCGGGAAAGAAAACCCCGTTGCCGCTCGCCATCGGGGCCGACAGCACCGTCGAGCATGGCGTCGGTCGGGGTGATGATGTGGTAGTCGACGACGCGGTCGTCCCGGCACGCCACCCGATGCACCAGGCGTCCCCGGGCGGCCTCGGCCCAGCCGCTGCCATCGGCGGCGCGCCCGCAGCGTGGCTTGCCGGCATCGCTGCTACCCCCAGCAGTGCAGTTGCCAGCGCCGGCGCGCAGCGCAACTATCAACTGCGCCACCTCCACCAGTCGCGCCAGCATCCGCGCATACAGGCTCCAACCATCCCGCGCGATGACGCCGCCTAGCGACGCATGCCCGGCCACGCGACCCACGAAGGTAGGATCGTCCGCCACAGCGATTCTCCCGAACTCCCGCGGCCAGTCGGCGACCTGGCGCAGCACCTCGGCGGGCCGACTCGGCGCTCGCTCGAGCCACGCCTCGATATCCTCCAGTGCGCGCTCGGCCGGCCCGGCGAACACCCGCGCCTCCAGCACATTCAGACTGGAGAGCGAAAGCCCCGCCAGCCCCTTCAGGGAGTCGGCGTCCATCGCCATGCCCAGCACCCCCGGCCAGTCCCGCAGCATGACCAGGCCATGCTCGCGCAGGGTCTCGAGCTGGATATGACGGTGGCAGTCAGGGGCAAGCGGCAGGTCCATGGCCTTGGCCGCCGCGGCGCTCTGGGCGGCGGCGCACAGGTTGTACAGACACCCCACCATGGTCATCGCCTCGTGACGATTTCGATCGATCAGCCACTGGGTCGGCATACTCCCCCGCTGACTCACGCGAAACCCCGGCTCGCCCCCGGGGTTGTGGCCGTGACTGATGATCAGCGTCGGCATCATGACGACTCGTCCTCGTCCCCTGACGCAGAATCCAAGGACGCTCCGCTGCTGGGGGCGGCTTTGGTGCCGGCAGCGGTGCTCGACGTGCGCCCGGTCAGGAAGTCTCGCCGAGACTCGAGCCCGGGTGTCGGAGGAGACCACTGGCTTACGCCAGCTTCGCCATCGCCGCCTAGGGGTTCGGGGTCGGCCGAGGGCGCCGCGGTGCTTTCAGCCTCCGCGTCAGCGTCAGCATCTGCCCCGGCGATACCCTCCTCCCCGGCCACGCTCAGCGCGGCGATATCCGCGTGGCGATCCGTCTCGGCGCGGTTGGCGGGATCAAGCAGCGCCTCCATGGCGGCGCGCGCCACCTCGGTGGCGTAGGCCTGGCTTGCAAACTCGCTCATGTCGGAAAACAGCGAACAGGCCAGGAAGGCCCCCACCGGCACCCGGGTATTGAAGATGAATTCGTAGTCGCCGGAGGCAAAGGAGTAGACCCGCTTGTCGCCGGGACGCAGGCACTGGACGTCGTCATCGGGACCTGGGATCACCACCAGATTCATCAGCCAGGGCGCGACCAGGATACCCAGCAGCCCGCCCTCCCAGGGGATAAACCCCACCGCCTCGACGTGCAGCGACAGATTGTTGAAGGGGGAATCCTTCATGCCGGTGGTCTGGATCTCGCGAAAGGTCTCGACCAGTCGCTTGACGGCGCCCATATCCGCCGTCGCAGCCCCGGCGGGTGTGGCGAGTGCGGCGGGCGCGGCGGCCGCTCTCCCAACGCCCTGCCGATCATCCAGCACCATAAACTGGTTGCGCTCACCGTCGCACTGGGGACAGCGCCAGTCCTGGGGCAGCGCCGAGAACGGCGTCCCCGGCTCGACCTGACGAACGGCGTCGCCGACGGCAGGGTCATAGCAGTACCAGCAGATCTTGCACTCGAGCCGGGCGGCGGCGTCCAGACGCGCCAGGTCTCCGAGAAACGAACCTTCGAATCGTGCCGTCACGCCATCGCCTCCACTACCTGCTTGAGTCGAATCACCGAATCGGCGATGTCTTCGGCCGCCGCGCAGGCCACCTCGGGCACATCGGAGACTTCGATGACGTCCAGAATCAGCGAGTCCTGGGAATTGAAGTAGCGCACCCGCCAGACATGATCGAGGGCGGTGCTGTCGATACGACAGTTGCCGTAGCCCCGCGACAGGATGGTGACCTCGCCCCGCCCCAGCGCCTCGTCCAGATAGGCCAGATCCTCCGGGGTATGGGGCAACAGCGACAGGTTGATGGCATAAGGCTCGCCACCAGGGACACGCTCCTCGCAGCGCTCGATCAGCTCCGAGACGATAAAGGGTCCGTTGACCACACCCTGGCCGGCATCCGGCGGGCAGAAGATGCGCTGCTGGCGGCATTGCACCACCGCCAGGGGCACCACGCCGATCTCGATATGTTCCTGCACACTGCCCGAGTCGTGATCCACATCCCGGGACGTCACCCGCCACAGACCGGCGAAGACCGACTCCTGAATCTCGACGGCATCCTTGCCACCGACCTTGATCGCGACCTCACCCTCGCCGAGTGCATCGGCCAGCGCCTTGCGATTCTCGGCATCGAGCGACGGCAGCTCGACCACCAGATTGCCGCCCTCCGGCGTCCACTGGGCGGCCCTGTCGGCCAGAGCGCTGAGGGCAACCAGCGCGGGCCGGATGCGCTCGGGGTCCTCCACCTCGGGAAAGCTCGGCTGAAAGGTGCTCATTCCCGATGGCATCGGCAGGTAATCGAGCACGGCCTCCTCGGGCTGGCTGCCAGGCCCGATACCCGGCGATGACGGCATGAATCCCTGGGTCATGTTCGAACACTCCCGTCGCGAGCGATGATATTGGCGCTGGCAGACGTCCCTTGCAGAATGGCGTGGATCTCGCCCAGGTAGTCGTCCCAGTCGCGCACCTTCGAGATCACACCGGTCATCCGGCCGTCCTGGAAAAACAGCAGTGAAGGCACCGGCCACACCTGAAAGCGTTCGCGGGTGGCGTCTTCTTCCGCGCGATCCACCACCGCGGGCTCAAACCGCCCCGGGAAGGCCTTGACCAGCTCCGGCAGAATGGCGGCCACATCGTTGGTCTCGAGGTTGGTGGCCGGATCACCACTGAGAAACAGCACCCGGGCGCCTGGCCCCGTCACGAAGGCCGCCAGTTCCTCCCCGGCGAGGCAGGGATAGTCCAGTTCATTGATCAGCCGGTGCAATGGCCCCGTCATTGGCGTGACTCCCTAGTCGCTCACTTGTCGCTCACTCGCTTGTGTCGTCGATCACCCGCTTGCGTTGTCGCCCGTGGCGTACTCAGCCGGTGGAGGCACCCGCCTTGCGCGCCGCCTCCAGATGCGGCGGCAGGCGGGGTTCACCCTGCTCCAGGTCTGCAAACAGTCCCGTCTCGACCGTCCCTCCCTCGGCCGCCATGGCCATGGCCCTTAACGCATCGCTGATGCGCAGCGCCTCATCGGCCTCCAGCACCCGGCGCGCCGCTCCCAGAAATACCAGCAGCCAATCGCCGGGGCTCACCGCCTCGACCAAGGAAATATCGACCTCTTGTCGATCCTCTGCCCCGTCGCTGACACAGATGGCGAGCGTCCCGCTGGCCTCAAGCACCCGCATGGGAATGCCAATGCACATATCGCGGCTACTCCTTCGCAACGCTGTCGGCTACACCATCCCGCTCGCTTCCCGCCTCGCGAGACGGGTCGCCGTGCGCCCCGTCAGGATGGCCAAGGTCCCTCGCCAGAAAGCGCGGATCACCCACACGGCAGGCATCACGTGGTGAAGGACGCATGTTTTCGTAGTGGTGAAGGGCGAGCGCCGAAGGCGCCAGTTCGGCGATGGGGGACTGGTGATCGGGGCTGTGTCCGGGCCCGCGTTCGGAGCGAAGTTGGGGCCTGGCGCCCCAGGACGCCAGCTCATCGACCACCAGGCGGATCACCTCATCGATTCGCGCGGCGATCTCCGGTCGCAGCGAGCCGCCATAATCGTCCAGCACCGAGGGCTGAACACCGACCAGCATCACCCGCTGTGGCTGCCAGCCGAGCAGCTGCGCCGCCGCCAGCACCTCCTGAAAGCCGGTCTGGTGCAGCGACATCTTCTTGGCGCCCATGAAGCTCGGCACCGCGTCATCGCGCACCACATGCACACTGCCCGGGGCCAGGCCGTAGTCGATGGCATCGATGACCAGCAGGCACTCACAGGACTGCACGTAGGGCAACAGGTAGAGTCCCTGGGTCCCGCCATCCATCACGGTCACCGCCTCGGCAAACGTATAGCGCTGGTGAAGCGCCTCCACCGCGCGGACTCCGAAACCCTCGTCGGCCCACAGCACATTGCCGATACCCAGCACCAGAATCGATGGCGTCGCCTCGTGATCATCTGTCTTCATGCCGGCTCCTTCGCTGCGCCGAATATCTGCCTGCGCTACTTTAGTTGGCTTTATCCTGCGTCTCGTTCTTCGTTCTTTCCTTGTTCTTTCTTCGCCTCTTTCAGCGGCTCGCTGTTCGTCTGATTCCTGGATGCATTCGCCATAAAAACATCAAGATGCAGCATCAAAGCCAAAGGCTAGCGACGAAGCGCCTTTTTCAACGACAAACAAGACACCGATAAACAAGACAACGACAAACAAGGCACCGAAAAACAAGACGCTGAAAAACAGGCCGCCAAAAAAACTGCCGAAAACGCTTCCATCTGCGCCACCCATGGCATATACGAAAGCGTTTTTTCACACTACAACAGCCACTTACATGCACATATCCACGATAACCTGAAAAAACCTCGACCATTTCCGCAGAATAACGCCGCTACCTTTCAATAAACAACATGCCCATCGTTTCGGCACAGCTACATGGTATATAACCCTACAAAAGTCCAATAACCGCCGATTCAAAGAGAATCTTTCTCATAAAACACCGGGCAAGAACGTTTCAAAAGGTGACTTGTGATTACCTGATTAATGCCCGACCAAGATGCCTCCCCCACCGGCCTATGCACGCGCCTCGCCAACCTCCCTGAACGCCAACAAAAAGCGCCGGAGACCTCACCCGATATTCTCGGTGAAGCCTCCGGCGCCAACGGTCAGCGCTTACGCCCTTCAACGACAGGGCTAACGAGCAACTGCGAACAACTGCGAGCTATGACAAGTCACGGCGAGCAGCGACAACTCACTACAAAGGGTCGTCGTCCTTGAAGGTGCGCTCCCCTGAGATCATGGTCGAGACGATGCTCTGGCGGGACATGATGTCTTCGCGTATCGCCACATACACATGGATGATGATGAAGGTGATCATCACCCACATGCCGAGACGATGCAGGGTGTGCACGTCCAGGCTCTGGCCCACCAGCGGGATGACCCAGCCGAACAGCGTGTCCTGCCAACTGCCGCGCAGGGCACCTTCGGCGTAGAGCGCCATTCCGGTCACGATCATGAACAGGGTGCCGAGGGTGATGAAGATGAACATCGCCAACTGTGCCAGGGGATTGTGGCCCACGTACTTGCGCGGGCGCTTCTCCAGAAACAGGTACCAGCGAAGCTCGAACCACACCTCACGCCACCAGTCACGACGGTGCAACGGCAAGCGAAACAGCTGCTTGGCGTGGTGATTGCCGACCAGCGACCAGTAGAAGCGAAACAGAAAACCGATCGCCAGGATGTAGCCCGCAGTAAAGTGGGCAAAGCGGATATAGCCCATCACGAAGTGATCGCTGGCCTCACCTGACACCGTCGGCAGCGGCTTGCCGATAAAGTAGCCGGTGACGATCAGTACCAGAATGGCCGCCGCATTGGTCCAGTGCCACAGCCGCAGCGGCGCCTCATAGACGTAGACAGACGTCTGCTTGACCGAGGAAGGCAGCACGCGCTCCTCCCCGGGGCCAAGCTTGCCTCCCTGGGGGTCGGCCTGGCTGGCGTGCGCAGACGATGACGCTTTCGAGTCATGGGACATGGGACACCCTCCCCCGGCTATCTGACGGTGACGCGAGACAGCTCTTCACCGTCTTCGCTCATCACGTGGGTGGAACAGGCCAGGCACGGATCGAAGGAATGCAGCGTGCGCAGGATCTCCACCGGCTCGTCCGGCCGCTCCATGGGCGTATTCAGCAGTGACGCCTCGAAGGCACCGATGTTGCCCTCCGGGTCCCGTGGGCTGCCGTTCCAGGTGGTCGGCACGATGCACTGGTAGTTCTCGATCTTGCCGTCCTTGATGCGGATCCAGTGGCCGTTCATGCCCCGTGGTGCGGCGACCATGCCGACACCGCGTGCCTCCTGAGGCCAGGACGCCGGGTCCCACTTCTCGATATTGGCGGTGGCCAGGTCGCCGGCGCGGATGTTGGCGATCAGCTCATGCCAGTCATCGAGCATCATGGACGCGCAGTAGTGAGCTTCCAGGGCGCGGGCCAGGGTACGGCCGATGGTGGTCGGCAGCGCCTGCTTCGGTGTCAGGCGGGTGCCGGCGAGCTGATTGAGGGCGGCCAGCGACGAGTCCACCTGGTCGATCACGAAGTCATTGCCCTGGGCGTAGTTGAGGATGTAGCGCGACAGCGGTCCCACCTCCATGGCGTGGCCACGCCAGCGTGGCGACTTGATCCAGGAGTACTTGGCGGCCTCGTCGATCTCCTCGATCCGGGTGCGGGTGCCGACGGTGCCCTGGCCCAGTTCGTAGTGGTGCTCGGTCTCGCCGTCCCAGGGGTGCAGGCCACGGGACTCGTCGGCGTAGCGGTACCAGGAGTGGGCCACAAACTCCTGGATCTGTTCGGGGTCGGTGGGGTCCACCTCGTGGATCTCGTTCCAGTTGCCGCCAAGGATGGCGCCGCCCTTGAGCTGGTCGGTGGACTTGTCGTAGTTGACCTTGGAGTAGTCGCCGTAGTCCATCACGTTGGTGGCGGACAGTCCCCCGCCGTACAACCAGCCCTTATAGAAGCTGGCGATGGCAATGACGTCGGGGATGTAGACGTTCCGGGAGAAGGCGAAGGCTTCCTCCATGCGCGCGCGCACGAAGTTGAGCCGCTCCATGTTGAGCGGCGCCCCGGCCGCCAGGTCGCCGTCGATATTGATGGCACAAGGCACCCCGCCGACCATGTAGTTGGGGTGGGGGTTCTTGCCGCCGAACACAGTGTGGACCTTGACGATCTCCTTCTGCAGGTCCAGCGCCTCAAGATAGTGAGCGGTCGCCATCAGGTCCGCCTCCGGCGACAGCCGGTAGGCGGGATTGTCCCAGTAGCCGTTCTTGAAAAGCCCGAGCTGCCCCGACTCGATAAAGGTCTTCAGGCGATTCTGGACGTCGCGGAAATAGCCCGGCGACGACAGCGGATGGTTGGGGCCGGTCAACTGCTGCAGTTGCGAGGTGGCCCGTGGGTCGGCCCGCAGCGCGTTGACCGGGTTGACCCAGTCCAGCGCGTGCAGGTGGTAGAAGTGCACCACGTGGTCGTGCCACTGCAGCACCTTGGCCATCATCTCGCGGATCAGGTGGGCGTTGCGCGGGATGCGGATGTCGAGTGCGTCCTCCACCGCGCGCACCGACGCCAGCGCATGACAGCCGGTGCAGACGCCGCAGATGCGCTCGACAAAGGCCCAGGCGTCGCGCGGGTCACGGCCCTTGAGGATGACCTCGAGCCCGCGCCACATGGTGCCGGTGGACACCGCGTTGCGGATGATGTTGTTGTCATCCACGTTGACCTCGCAGCGCATATGCCCCTCGATGCGGGTCACCGGGTCGACGACGATACGCCGTCCGCTTCTGTCCAGATTGAACCCGTTAGGAGTGTTGATCTGCGTCATCAGGCTTCCTCCCTGTTGGCTGACGACTGGCGCTTGACCTGCGCCCGTTTCAAGGCGCTGACGGCGGCGTGGACCGCCACCGCACCGCCCACCCCGGTGGCTACAACGCCGCCGATCTGGTCGGCGTTGGCCTCGATGCCGAACTGGTGCACGTCCTGCAGCCGGGCGTACCAGGAGCCCTTGTCCCAGAAGCCGTCTTCGGAGCAGCCGATACAGCCGTGGCCGGCCTGGATCGGGAAGCTCACGCCCTCGTTCCAGCGGATGGTCGAACAGGCGTTGTAGGTGGTCGGGCCCTTGCAGCCCACCTTGTACAGGCAGTAGCCGCGACGGGCGCCCTCGTCATCGAAGGACTCGACGAACTGGCCGGCGTCGAAGTGCGGCCGGCGGTAGCACTTGTCGTGGATGCGCTGGGAATAGAACATCTTCGGCCGGCCGGTGCGGTCGAGCTCCGGCAGCCGGTCGAAGGTCAGCATATAGGTGATGACACCGGTCATGACCTCGGCGATCGGCGGACAGCCCGGCACCTTGATGATCGGCTTGTCGGTGATGACCTTGTGCACCGGAGTCGCCCGGGTGGGGTTGGGGCGCGCCGCCTGGACACAGCCGTGGCTTGCACAGGAGCCCCAGGAGATCACCGCCTTGGCGTGCTCGGCGGTCTCGCGCAGCTGGTCGACGAAGGGCCGCCCACCGACGATGCAGAACATGCCGTCCTCATTGAGCGGCGGGTTGCCCTCCACCGCCAGGATGTAGTTGCCCTTGTAGCGCTCGATGGTGTCGGCCAGGGCGGCCTCGGCCTGATGCCCCGCCGCCGCCATCAGGGTGTCGTCGTAGTCCAGCGAGATCATCGACAGCACCACGTCCTTGACCAGCGGATGGGCCGAACGGATGAACGACTCCGAACAACAGGTGCACTCGAGCCCGTGCACCCAGATCACCGGCGTGCGCGGCTTGGTCTCCATGGCGTGGGCGATTCTGGCGGTGTAGGCAGGCCCGAGTCCCAGCGCCGCCGCCGTCAGTGAACAGAACTTAAGAAATGAGCGACGCGTGACCCCCTGTCGCCGCATCACGTCGTAGAAGGTTTCGATGGGCTCCATCGGCAACGACTCCCCTGTCGTGGTCCTGGATCTCGCCACCGGCGTGATCCCCTGATCTGGAGGCGGCCTGCCCTCGTTACGGCCAAGGCCAGAAGCCGACTCGAGGTCTGCGCGCCAGGCCATCCAGATCGCCTGTTGTTGTTTCCCTCAACTACAGGGCAAGGCCCGTGCCAGATTGCGGGGAGCACGTTTTTTCAAACACTTGGCGCACTTGACGACCACATGGCGGTAGCGCCCTTTCCAGCCGCCTCCGTCACGCCAGCACAGAACTCGCGCTACACGGCACACTGGTGGTAGCCGGCTTTCCAGCGCGCTGCGCTGACGCCGCCGTGGCCAACACGGCGCCAAGTGCTTGACAATAAGCCGGCAATCCGTAGAATACGGCGCCATCCAAAGGCTACGTAGCTCAGTTGGTTAGAGCACATCACTCATAATGATGGGGTCCCCTGTTCGAGTCAGGGCGTAGCCA